>JAXFZW010000060.1:0-8032 GCA_034184645.1 Clostridia bacterium
CACTTGTATGAAGAATTAGAAAAAATAGCAGATAGAGTTGTTTTAATAGATAAAGGTAGAATTGTCGATGTCGTAAATATGCAGGAAATTACGCATAGACAAACTTCCGAATATAAAATCGAATTTAATAAACGTGAAGATTACGAAAATTTTAAGACATTAAAGTACGATATTATAAGAGATCAAAAAGAATACTACCAAATAACTTTATCAATTGAAAAGAAAAAACTCAATAATTTGTTTAAGGACTTAAAACAATATGATATAAAGTTTATTTCGGAAGAGAAATACACTTTGGAAAAATATTTTAATCAAAAATTCAGTAAGGAGAATACAAAATGATAAGTAAACCTTTATTCAAACAATCGTGCAAAGCGAACGGTCTTATGTGGCTGATAATAACTTGTGCCGTATGCTTTATGCTGTCCTGTGTTATGATTATAGGCGGTAACGGCGATTTAAGTACAACCAAGGAAGCAATACAAGACACCACTATTCAAGGCGAACTTGAATCTCAAACGCAAAAGAGAGCGTTGAATTATTACGAATTATCCTTTGGCGGACTTCAATACTTTGATACGGAATTCAAGAGCGAAGTCGCAACAATTCAAACGTCGGAAACATTCGGTCAAATATACGCTTCCGAAGGCGAAACCGTTGCACAACAATACCTTGTTTCAACCGCTTACACAAATGCAATGACAAAACTGAATTCTTACGCTGAATCTTTATATTCCAGCCTTGGATATAAATCTGAAAGTATAGAAGCACAAGAGATCAAAGGTTGCATTATGTGCGTAATGAATCCTATGCAAGATGCAGCTACGTATATGTTCGATTCTTTCTATACAAATGTCGGCGAAACCGCTCCGAGATACGATTATTTATCAGCATTAACTTCGGATGGCGAGACAAGGGCCGAATACGTTAGCGACTATGCCTTGAAAAACAGTACGGTATTTCTTGCAGGAAATATGATTCAAGAAGGCAATATAGCTCATGCCGTAGAAGCATTACAAGAATACGGCGTAACTACGGAAAAATATATTTCTTTCGGTTATGCCGATTATGCCAAAATAAAAACCATAGCAAGAGAAGTGTTAGTTACCTATACGTCAAATCTTTCCTTTAGATTGAATAATATGAAAGACGGTGAAACCGTAGAAAGCATTAAAAACGAATTAAGTAGCAAATTCACTACGAGTTTCTTATCAAGTTTGCCGAACGACGTATCCAATGCTTTGAAAGATATCGGCGGTATGGACTTATACGGAATATTAGTCGGCTCGATATTCTTCAAAATTGCAGGCTTATTATTGCCGATAATTTATGTTATCATGGTTTCTAATAACTTGATCGTAGGTCAGGTAGATAGCGGATCAATGGCATATATATTATCCACGTCCACAAAGAGAAAAACCGTAAGTATTACTCAAATGGTATATCTCATAGGTTCGCTTTTATTAATGTTCGTTTTAACGACTGTTACAAGTATCATTTGCATAAACATAGTACACGTCGAAACTTCTCTTAACGCAGGAAAACTTGTTTTGATAAACTTAGGTGCATTCACCGTTATGTTTGCAATGAGTGGTATCAGTTTCTTAGCGTCGAGTTTCTTTAACAGAAGTAAATATTCCATGGCTATAGGCGGTGGATTAAATATTTTCTTCCTTGTTGCTACGATTTTGGGATTATTCGGTACGCCTATTATACCTCAAATTATTAGAATGGACGCATTAAACTACTTTAATTATGCTTCTTTGATATCTTTATTCGATGTCATTTCCATACTTAACGGAACGCCTGCATTCCTTTGGAAATTATCCATTTTGCTTTGTGTTGGCATTGTTTGTTACGTTCTTTCTGTAGTAATTTACAAGAAAAAGGATTTACCACTATAAAATATTACACATTAGTATAAACTTTTATATAAGCACCAAGACTTATTCGTTTTGGTGCTTATTTATATAAAACCTCTGATGTTTGTAGTGTTTTAATAGAAAAAAACTTGGATTTTATTCATCCAAATTCTTTTCTTTTTCGCTTGAAAGTGCAATTTCTTATAAATTTTTAATGTTTCAAAAAATCCCTAAGAGAAGAGCGCTTTTCTATCGACCTTTTTGTTTTGTTATTTAGTTTTGCTCATACACTTTTTAATAATCGAACTTTTCCATTTCTTTTATTAAGTACTCGTTTGAAAGGTCGGTGTAGGCGTCCTCAAGCCTTCCGGCGGAATGCCCCATAAATTCTTCACGAGCGGGTTTTGCCACTCCACATTCTTTAAGCCTTGAATGGAAAGTCGTTCTTAAATCGTAAAGTTTGTGATTGGGTAAAATCTTTTTGATGTAATCACGCATATACTCTACGTTATAACTTCCGAACTCCTCCGGCACGATATACGGTTTAAGCATTTTGCATATCGGTATGCGTTTATACTCTACCTTGCGAGTTTTACGTTTGGAGTTTACGGCAATTATCATATTGCCTTCCACCCTAACCGTATTTAACTCGTTGGGACGAAGCCCGGTGTATAGCGCAAGCATAAACGCATTTTTGTAAGCGGAGTTTTCGGTCGCCCTTTTAAGTGTTTGTTCTTCTTCCTTGGTAAGCGACGTTCCGTGTTCGCAGTCGTGTTTGATATGTAGCACTATCGACAAAGGATTAACCGTTATAAGCGAATGCTGTATCGCGCATTTCATTATGACGTTTAATATTGAAAACACTTCGTCTGCGGTTTTGCCTTTGCCTTTGGAATTTATTCTGTCAATAAGTTCCTGACACTCTTTTGAAGTTATTCTGTCAAGCGGTCTTTCGCCGAACAAAGTTTTTAAGTATTTGTTGTATCTTGACATATCGTTTTTAAGCGTGTACTCGGTGACTTTACGCTTACGGAAGTTTTCAAAGTAGTATTCGGCAAAGGAAGCAAACGTCGTAGGGACAACTCCGCTTTTGGTTTTGGGTTTAGCCGTCTTAAGCGCCTGAATAAAGCGTTCTTTGACTTCGTCTAAGTCTTTACCCGTGATGACGATATTGTAGCCGTTACGGCGGTATTTTATATCGTAAGTGTATTTCTTTTTGCCGATCAACCTTTTGTAAATGCGAGCGGTAATGCCGTTTACCCTGAATTCCTTTTTAAAGTTTTTAGGCATATCGTTAAGTTCTTTTTCAGTAAATTTAAGGACGGGTTTTTTAGTCGGCTTTTCTTCTCCCTTATACGTTGCGCCCGAGTATTTTTCAATGGCATTAAGGAGAATACTTTTTATCAAGTCTTCCCCGCCTTCTATACCGCTTGCGCTTTTAATTGTGCTGGCGTATTTATTAAGTTCCGAATCAAATACCAAACCTGAACTTATCATATTCGTCCTTAAATTTTTATTTAACGCTTTCGACTTTTATTTAAGCGTGTTAGTAAATTGCTTTAACCGATATGCCCTATCTACGATGTGTTCATGTTTTTCATATATCCGCCTCCTTGGGGTTATTCAAGAGACGGATAATCTTTGAGCAAACAATGTCAATGAAAAGTAAAACGAAAGGGAAAAAGTCGTTTGTTTCGCCAGAGTCACAAGAATTTAATTTTTACGTTAAGACTTTTTACCGCATTGACATTGCGCCGCGAACAGATTAGACTAGCGAAGAATAAACCAAAGAAAGAGACGGATATTTATATCCTACTTGTTAAATGCCAAGCACACGTCTAACTGTAAATAGAATTTTTACATTTAAAGCGGAAGGTTTTTTACCGCTTTAAAATTTTCACTTGTATCAAGACAAGCACACGTCTTATTGCCATTTTGAATTTTGACACTAAAAGGTGCAGCCTCATTTCACCTTTAAAAAGATTTTATTGTCCTAAGGTGAAGATTTCCTTCCCCTTAGAAAAATTTTTTGTTTTTGTCGTAAAAAATGGTAGTTAAAGTTCTACTTGTGTCAAGACAAGCACACGTCTAACGGTCATTTTTGTATAAATAAAGAAAATAACTTATTTTTGTCTAAAAAATTTATAAATTTAGGTTGATTTTCTCCTAAAATTTATATATAATTTTAGAGAGGTGAAAATATGGATATTAAGACCAACAATTTGGTGTCTATTTCTGAAGCAAATCAAAATTTTTCAAAGGTTGTAAAAAATGTTGATGAAAGTAA
Source organism: Clostridia bacterium (assembly GCA_034184645.1). GTDB lineage: Bacteria > Bacillota > Clostridia > Christensenellales > Borkfalkiaceae > UBA1259. The sequence continues at coordinate 4,150 of JAXFZW010000060.1, forward strand.
CAGTGTTATAATTTTAAAAAACAACAAACCTAAATATATTTTATCTGCATACACGGAAAAACAATTTTCGGAAAACGACATGCTGGAATTGATTGCGAGAAGAATTTTAAGCGAGCACAAACACGCTTTTGAGGTATTGGGGCAATGATAAAATTTGATAGAGATAAAGTTTTGCTTTTGCAGCAACTTATTATTGAGTCCTCAGGCGGTACTGCCGGAATAAGGGATTTTAGCTTGCTTGATTCTGCATTAAACGCATGCTTTCAAACGTTTGGCAACGTAGAACTATATCCATCAAAAGAAGAAAAAGGCGCAAGACTTGGATTCAATCTTGTTTCAAATCACGCTTTTGTTGACGGAAACAAAAGAATCGGTGTATTGGTTATGCTCTCATTTTTAGAACTTAACGGAATCAAATTACATTTTACCGATGAAGAATTGATCTCCGTTGGTTTATCTCTCGCAGATGGGAGCATGAAGTACGACGGTCTTCTTTCTTGGATAAATGCCCATAAAGAAAACTAAGTGATATTAGTTCCGCTAAGTTTTGTCCTCCAAATAGTTAAAGCTGTTCCACTTGTGTCAAGACAAGCACACGTCTAACGGTCATTTTAAAAATATAGGCCCGGAAATTTGCTTCCGAGCCTTTGTTTTTTAATGGAATATTTTTCTGTATTTGTTTTGAAGCGCGATTCTGCAATTCCACGGTGTCGATACGGAAACTTTAAGCAGTTTAACTATTTCCGTAAATCTCATATTTGCCATTAAGCAGTTAAGCACTGCCATTTGCGTTTCGTTAGGTTTTAACGCCGCTATTATTTTATCGTATTCGGTATAATCTTCGGTTTCTTCTCTTTGTTCATAAACGGGTTCGCCGTCTTTCTTAAACCTGATAGGTCTTGTATGATTGTTGTATTTTTGATTTTGGTATACGGTTTGGTTTATCGTTCTTAAACACGCGCCATACACCGTCATAGCCTTATTATCGAACGTTATGACGTCTTTTAATGCTTTTCCCATGTTTTCATAAAGCACGCATGAAACTTCCTGTAAAAGGTCATAGCCGTCTGATAACACCCAACCTTCTTCGTCGCCGTGAAAGATGTCTTTGACTAACTTGCTGTACAGGTTTTTTACCGCAGGCATATATTTGTAGCCTATCGATCGCACGGCATTGATCGTAATTATTTCCGCGAAAGCGAAAAAATTGTCTTCAGAGATTTTCTCTCCGCAATTTGTTTTCATTTGGTAGAAATGCTTCATTTTTCTTTACCTTCCTTTGTTTTTGTCCTTTCGGCATAAGCGAACGTGCCGTTGGACTAAACAAATGCGTAAAGATAAAGTTATTTAGGTAAAAATCAATGACAAGTAAAAAAGTTTTTTAAAAGTAAAAGAGCCGGAACAAACCGACTCTTCGTTTTTGTTTTTATATAAAAAGTTTTTTACCATTGAGTTTTACGCTGGACAATGGCAAAGTGAACTGCCGAACGGACAAAAGAATAATGTCTTAAATATATGTCCGGAGATCATCTATTAAAAGAACCCGTGCTAAAAGCATACTACGTCTATTAAAAAATAAAGATGCATTTATGTGAATAACGTTAAAAAAGAGAAAAACGGTGTGTTGCGAAAAGAATCGGCAAGCGGTTTAGCGCCGACTTTTCGCACCCCGCTTTATTTTTTGATTTTCACAAAGCTGCTTTATTTGTTAGACGTGTGCTTGTCTGGCGGGCGTTAGCCCGCCACTTGTGTCAAGACAAGCACACGTCTAACACTCATTTGATGAATTTTGTAAAACCAATTATATTTAACTTATGAACTGGGGCTTAAATTGTTTTAAGCCAACTCTACAATTTTTAATCTATTTTCTAAAATCAATTTATACAATCTAAAATTAATCTTCTAAATCATTAAACAATTCGCTCTTAAAAAATTCCTCTAATGATATTCCTAAAGTTGCTGTAATTTGGTAAACAGTGTCTAATTTTACTGTATTATACTTTGCTTGTATCAATACACATAAAGTTGAACGAGGTATACCGCCGCGTTTACCTAATTCATATTGAGTCATTTCCCTTTCAACAAGCAACTCTTCTACTCTTTTCCCAACCGCCTCTGCTAATTTCATATAATCACCTCGTTTACTGCGCTGAACGTTTACGCTTTGATTATAGGATATGCAGTTTTTATTATTAGTTTATCGTGCTGAACGCTTTACTTATTTTAGTTCACTGTGATAAACTATTTTTATGATTATAACTTTTTGTGGGCATGGAAGTATAAATATAGAGCAAAGTGAAATTAACGAAATTAAAGATTTTCTTATTGGAAAAATAAAACAACACCCTAATGTTAAATTTTATCTTGGCGGTTATGGCTATTTTGACCATTTAGTTTTTTCTATTTTGAGAAAACTTAAAAAAGACTTTTCAAATATCGAACTTATTTTTATTTCTCCTTATCTAGATAATTCTTACAGTAAATTACAAATAGCAAATAAAATATATGACGGCACTATTTATCCGCCACTTGAAACCGTGCCAAAAAAATTTGCCATATTAAAGCGCAACGAGTGGATGGTAGATAATTGCGATTTATTGGTTGCCTATGTTAAATATCCCTGGGGTGGGGCAAGAAAAACCTTAGACTATGCGATTCGCAAAAAGAAATCTTATATTAACTTTGCAAAAAAAGAAAAGGATCGAATATTATTCAACCCTAACTCTTTTTAAATAAAATAACTGTAAAAATTTTAGATTATTTTTTCTCAGGTTTTTTTATAGGATAATCATACGTTTCTATAGCGCTATATTTTTCCCATTTTTGAAAAAAATCGCTTGCTGTTTCCACTTCCCATTTCTCATTTTCAAAGCCAACATAACCACTGCAAACATATTGTGGAAAATTATTCCAATTCATTCCATTTTCCTTTAATGCTGTTTTGACATAGGCCACCGTTCTTTTCTCAATCGAAAGATTATAAAAAGAGCAAATTCTGTCCATAAATGCGGCCATTGCAAATGCTTGGCGAGAATGGAAATAATCCTTTAATTTTTCTTTGGGTAAAATAATTATTCTTGCATCAAAAGCAAATGATTCCGTTTGAAAATTTTTTAGTTTTTTTGATATATATTGAGAAAACATTGCTGAAACATAGCCCGATATAATAGACAAAATCTTTTCTATACGATTTAAGTAGGCTTTATCATTTTGTATAAAATCTTTATTTAAAAGAAAAGATATTTCATCTTTAAATGAGTATGCAAAAACCACAAAAGAACAATATTTTTTTATATTTTCTAAAACACGTTTCATTGCCAAATGAAAATCAGACAAAAACAATTCGTTATTTTTTTTGAATCTTGATGTTAACCCTTTGCCGTCAAGCCTTACGATTAAACACTCGTCTTCTTTAATTCGTGGTATGGTTGTAGTTATTTCATATTGTTCAAGATTATCATAAGTGGCCTTAGCGTAGCCGTAACTATAAGGCGGTATCCTTTGTTTGTCATTTACCATTGAACTAATACGCTCCTTATTTTTTTCTATATTTTTATTAATTCAGAATCATTTTTTTGATATAGAGGATGAACGGGATTTCCTTCTTTTGTGAGTTTTATTACTTTTATCGTCTTATCATTTGATTTCAACAATTCCAATATCTGCTCTAAACAATGGTGCAAATATAAACGTTTAGATATTAAATTACCATATGCGAACAAAATATCACTTTCTATAAAATCCTCCAAAGTCTGCGAAATAATTTCTAAATTTCTTTTTATGATCAACAAATCGGCAGTATTATGTAAGTCGTCTGGATTTGTAGCTCTTTGCGGATAAATGTTTAGCATAATCCAGTTGCTATAACCATTAAATCTTGCTA
>JAXFZW010000061.1:0-3792 GCA_034184645.1 Clostridia bacterium
AACGACTTTCGTGTTGGGAATATTAAAAATTTTATACCCCCATGCGTTAAGTACCGAAACGGGTAAATTCTTAACGGTATAGGTAAAACACTCTTCCCCGTCAACTATTGCGGTCATCGGTTTGAATTCGATTACCTGGGGTTTAATCCATTGCATAAATTCCTCGGGTGAAACGATGTCCGCATCTTTTTCTTCAAATCTCGACGTGTAATTATATTTTAGGAAAACGCCTAATTCCTTGGAGTCAAGGACGTGCGAAGTCATACCTATATTTTGAAAAGTCAAAACGGCGTCGTTTAATATGCCGTCGATTACTTCTTTGTTTGCGTCGTAAATGACAAGATAGTAAAACGGCCTTTTTATCGGGGTTTCGTTTGTAAGCGTCGAATAAGTCCTGATTCTGTCGTGAATAATTTTAACCCTTGCGTCAAGTTCTTTTTTGTTTAATTCACCTTCGTCAAAAAGTTTATATATGTTTTCTTCTTTCCTTTTTTCGTCGGCGATATATGATTCAAAACTTAACTTACGGTCTATTTTAACGATGGAAGCCTTTGATTTATCCGCTATTTCACGTATGATTTTGCCGAAGTTTTCGTCAATTATTTGATTTTGCCTGTATTCGGAAAGCAAACTGAATTCTCTCGGATCGATTTGCAAAACTCCCGCATAATAATCGGCGTATTCAATGTAGCCGTCCTTAATGTTTTTGAAAGGTAAAAAATTGTCAATGCTGTTTTGCGAGCCCGTCGTTTCCTTAGTATATTTTTTTGTGGAAAAAACGTATTTTATCGCATGGACAAAGAACATGTAAAATCTTTGTCCTTCGAAAGGGATTAAAAGCCCTATCGCCAAAATAAGTACGACGGCGATAAGAACAAATCTCGTTATTCCGAGATTTGATATTGCAAGCAAAACGATAAGCGCAAAAGCAAACATCGCGATAATGGTATCGGCGATTGAAACGTTTTTAAAAAATTGTATTTTAACCTTTGCGGTTCTTGGAATTATACGCATTTTTTACCTACTCTCCTATCATACTGTCCCTTTTTAACGATGATCGTTACCTTCGTGATTGTCGTTAAGATTACTAATTGCCCTGTTCACAAGGTTTGCGCCCCTGCCGTTTTGAGCAAATTGTCTGTTATTATTTTGATTTGCAGAATTATTTACGCTATATCTTGATCCGTTATTGTTATCCCCGGTAATGGCTTTTTCAACTTTACCGTTACCGCCGAAGAAACTTGCATCGCTTTGTCTGCGCAACGATTCCCTTTCACGCATAAGCTGTCTTCTTTGTCCCATTTGAACGTCGCTCATTTTACCGTAATTCATATCGGTTTTAAATCCGAGCCTATTGCCGAGCGTTGAACCGAAGCCGAATTGCTTAGCGTCCCTTATGAAGTTCGTTGCCGCTCTTGTGGCTTTAAATGGCATAAATACTCCGTTTTTCACGCTACCCGCAATTCCGCGCATTTGTGCGCCTGCTATCGCAGCGTCGCGCATTTCGTTTGAACCTGCGCCGGCAGATACGAGATTGCCTATCAACGACATAATTCTGTGCATCGACACCGAACCGCCGATTATAATCAGAATTTTCATAAAGTTATTCAGAAAACTGTTGTTGAAAAACACCAGATTGTTACTGGTTATCGCCCCGATAATTATCGTATAAATGTTTATTGCGACTATACTTCCGTAGCCCATCAAAAACTTCACGATAAACTGGTCCCGCCATAATTTGAAATGCGCCCCGTCGTCGATAACCGAAGTGGAAATCGATATGGGTGAAAAAATAAACAGAACAATGATAGATATTGCACGGTCGATAAACTGCATTAAACTTATGCCAAGACTAATCAATATACATATTCCGCCGATCCAACTGAAAAAATAGTCGTAATCGGTCAAGTCCAAATAATTTCTGACGTTACTCGTACTGTAATAATTGAAATCGGGATTCAGGTAAAAGTCCTCCGGTACGCCGTTTTTTAAAGCGTCTTGCCCGAACGCGCCGGCAAGGAACCTGCCTATCCCGTCATTGCTTCCGCCAAGAGTTGCCGAATACAACGCCTGCATAAGTATATTAGTAAAATAGACGAACACCGCTAAACAGATGGGTATGAAAATAAACGTTAAAAGCGTTTTTCCGACCTTTACAAAAACCTGTCCGGGAGTCATATTGCCCTTTTCGCTGACCATTGTCCGAATAAGTGCGAAAACCCCGAAAATGAACGTCAAAACGACGGCGATAAGAACCGCCGTTACAAAACCGAACGTTACGCTTCTGTTTTGCAAAAGAAACGTAAGAAAATCGGTTTCAACGCCTTGATATTTTACGGGCTCGATTCCGCAAATCATATTTGCGCACGCCATTAAAAAATCAATGATTCGATAAATGGATTTTGATATTCCGTACAGTATGTTCCAAACCCAATTGAACATAGATCTTTCTCCTTACTCTGCCCGGATAATCAAATTGATAAAATTAAACGGGCAACTTTGCATGATTTTGTTCAGACCGGAATTATTTTCTATTCTTACGTAAAGTAATCCGCCGTTTTTTGCGTGAAGATATCCGTCCGTATAACCGGGCTGATTAAAATACTCCACCACAAAATCACCCCACTCGCTTGTAGCATAACAAGTCGTTGAGGCAACCCTATCCTCGTAAGCAGGATCGTCGTACTCGATTTTTACTTCTTTTTCGACTTCTCGGTCATCTTCCGTCACTACGATTGTCTCAGTTTCCGGCGAAGACTTATACTTGATTTTTTTCGGCGCAAAAGTCGAATTTTCATAGTAAAAGAAATTTATCTGAAAATTCGTATTCGTTTCGCTATACAAGTATAACGCCAAACTTTCAACCGTTAAATCGGCATTGAAAGGTATAACGATATACACATACTCTTCGTATGCGACTTTATCGTCTTCATCCGGCCAATTTAAATTATTAACGGTGTAATCATTGAAAAGCGAATCCTTTAAGTCATAATTTCGGCTGCCGCCGTCATAGATTCCTTCAATGCTTCCGATTGATTCGTAGTAATCTTTAAAATCGTTTTCTTCGCTGAACTTTCCCATATCCGCACAGGCCGTCAAAGAAAATATCAATGCAAGAGAGAACATTACGGCAAAAAACCGACAAAACGTTCCCCTGTCACATTTCACTTTCATTTACAACCTATTATAATACGGGATATTCGTAAGTTCTGTACCAGTTAGTGAAGATCGATACTGCGATTTGAAGTGCGATAAGCAAAACGAAAATCAATACGAAACCGATAATCGCGTGTTTTAAACCGTTCTTTGCTTTTTCGTGTTCTTGCGGATCGTCTGCTTTTGCATATTTAACGCCGAGAACGATGCACCATACTGCGCCGAGTGCACCTACTACACCGAGCAATACCGGCACTAATACGCCTAAAACGTCAAGCAAAGGCTTAACTACCTGATTGAGATCCTTTTCGGATACTGCTAAAAAAAGTTTGTTCATAACAATTCCTCTCCTTTTGTTATTTTTTTCTTTTTTATATCAAATTTTATTGATACCTGTTTGATTATTACGCGTCCGTCTTGTGTTTTGTGTGATACAAAAGTCCTATTGCGATTCCGGACATAACCATTCCGACAAGCACTATAAGAAAAATACTTGTTGCCGCATTTGCGATTTTTTTGCGGGTGAAGGTATATTCCGTCGAAACGCCCTGAACGTTTGTGACGACAACGCGATAGTCCCCGCCCGTTTCTATTTGCGGAACGTCGGTCGAAAGAGTAACGTCGATTACTTCAATC
>JAXFZW010000062.1:0-3413 GCA_034184645.1 Clostridia bacterium
CGTTTTATCCATGTCAAGCACAGAAAAAAGTGCCGCCATTCTTTCAGGATCGACGTTGTCTTCAACGTATAGTTTAGGCGCTTTACGAACCGAACGCTTTAATTCGTTATGTCTTAAATGACAAAGTGCCTGAAATACCGCTATCGGACCAAGTGCCGATCCGCCTATTCCCAACACTACGAAGTTGTCAAATTTCTTCTTAATATCTTTTGCGGTAGCAATGATGTCTTCGACTATTTCCTTCTGATTGTAAGGAAGTTCAGTCCAACCCATCATACCCGTGCCGCGGTTTTCCATAACAGTTTTATATGCAGAAGCACAAACCTTTTTACCGTTTTCAAAATCCTTATCGGTAAAACCTTGTTCCGCACCTACATAATCGGCCATCATATTATTATAGTCGAGTTTAAGTGCCATACTTTTTTTCCATTCGGCGTTTTTGTAGTTCATCTTAAAAGCATTCTCCTTTAATTTAAAAATACACTATTAGTATAATAATACATTATATAAGAAAAGTCAATATCCTTTTTTGTCTATTATTTATTTTTTTACAAAAAAATGGGGAATTTTTCACCAAAATTCCCCATTTCTATTAAATTATTACGAATTTAGTTTTCAAGTTCTTTTATTTCTTTAATCAGCTTTTTACGCATGTCCAAGAACTTATTATACTTATCCCTTTCGGCATCAACAAGTGCTTTCGGTGCTTTTTCAAGGAAGCCGTTGTTTGAAAGTTTTCCGCTTGCGCGTTTAACCTCGTTTTCGACGTTTTCAAGTTCCTTTTTAAGCCTTGCTATTTCCTTTTCGGTATCAACAAGTTCACCGAGCGGGATATATATCTCCGCGCCCTCGATTATCTGGGATACTGTTTTTTGCTCGATTTCGGATTTTTCATTGATAAACGTTATTTTATCGACGCCGGCAAGTTTTTCTATATACGCACTACCGTTTTTAATTGCCGCTTTATTATCCGTTTTAATATATAAGCTTACTTTTTTTGACGGAGCAGCACCCGTTTTTGCTTTAATATTCCTGACGGTTTTAATTATTTCACGTATAGGAACGATGCCTTTTGCCGCCGCAGAATAATTAAGTTTAGCGTTATATCTTGGAAAATCTTCAAGCATAAGCGGTGATTTTGCGCCGGGGATACTCTTATAAATTTTTTCGGTAATAAACGGAATAAACGGGTGTAAAAGTTTAAGCGTTTCTTTAAGAACGTAAACTAAAACACTAACGGTTGAATTGCGTTTTTGTTCGTCTTCCCCATAAAGAACGGGTTTAGTGAATTCAATATACCAGTCACAGAAATCACTCCAAGTGAAGTCGTAAAGTATGGAAAGTGCAATACCCATCTCGTATTTTTCCATATTTACCGAAACTTCCCTTACCGTCTTATTAAGTCTTGTAATAATCCACTTGTCCGCTACCGAAAGTTTACAGTCTTTGATGTCGGAAATCTGTTTACCTTCGGCGTTCATTAAAACGAATCTCGAAGCATTCCAGATTTTATTCATAAAGTTTCTTGCGCCCTCAACCTTTTCATCGGAGAAACGCATGTCACTTCCGGGTGCAACACCGTTTATAAGGGAAAATCTTAAAGTATCCGCACCGTATTTTGCTATTATTTCAGTAGGATCGATTCCGTTGCCGAGCGACTTACTCATTTTCCTACCCTGTGAATCTCTGACAAGACCGTGAATTAAAACGTCTTTAAACGGAATACGTTTCATATGTTCGATTCCCGAGAAAATCATACGGGCAACCCAAAAGAAAATAATATCATACCCTGTGACCAAAACGTCAGTCGGGTAAAAATATTTCAAATCTTCTGTAATTTCAGGGAAGCCGAGCGTCGAGAAAGGCCAAAGTGCCGACGAAAACCAAGTATCAAGAACGTCTTCGTCTTGTTTTATATGCGTACTTCCGCATTTCGGACAAACGGTCACGTCTTCCTTTGAAATAACCATCTCCCCGCAGTCCTGACAGTAGTATGCAGGAATACGGTGTCCCCACCACAACTGTCTTGAAATACACCAATCTTTGATGTTTTCCATCCAGTTGAAGTAAATTTTCGAGAACCTTGACGGCGTAAATTTAACACTTTTATCTCTTACCGCCTGAATTGCCGGTTCGGCAAGCGGTTGCATTTTTACAAACCATTGTTTAGAAACGATAGGTTCAACGGTGTGTTTACAACGGTAACAATGACCTACGTTATGATGTAGCGGCTCAATTTTTTCAAGGACGCCGAGAGACTTTAACTCTTCAACAATTTTTTCACGACATTCAAGCGAAGGCATTCCCTTGTATTTGCCGGCATTTTCGTTCATTGTGCCGTCGTCGGCAATAACCCTGATAACCTGTAAGTTATGACGAAGCCCGACTTCAAAGTCGTTAGGATCGTGCGCGGGTGTAATTTTTACCGCACCCGTACCGAATTCGAGTTCAACGTAATCGTCCGCTATAACGGGGATTTCCTTATTAACGATAGGTAAAACAAGCGTTTTACCGACAAGTGCCGAATATCTTTCATCTTTCGGATTAACCGCAACGGCGGTATCTCCGAGCATAGTTTCCGGACGGGAAGTCGCCACGGTAAGGAAACCGCTGCCGTCACTTAACGGGTATTTTATATACCAAAGCGAACTGTCTTCTTCAACATAATCTACTTCGGCATCCGAAAGTGCGGTTTTACAGTCGGGACACCAGTTAATTATCCTATCCCCTCTGTAAATAAGCCCTTTTTCGTAAAGATTGACAAAAACTTCTTTTACGGCTTTTGAACATTTTTCGTCCATGGTAAAAGCAAGCCTTGACCAATCGCAGGAAGAACCCAACAATTTTAATTGTTCGATTATCCTACCGCCGTATTTTTCCTTCCATTTCCATGCGCGCGCCAAAAACCCGTCCCTGCCGACGTCTTTTTTTGTCAGCCCTTCTTTTGCAAGTTGTTCGACAATTTTAACTTCCGTAGCAATAGACGCATGGTCGGTTCCGGGAAGCCAAAGCGCGGAATAACCTTGCATACGTTTGAATCTGATAAGCGTATCCTGCAAAGTTTCGTCAAGGGCGTGTCCCATATGAAGCTGCCCCGTAATATTTGGCGGCGGAATAACTATCGTAAACGGAAGTTTTTCAGGGTCAACGTGAGCCTTAAAATATCCGTTATTTTCCCATTCTTCGTAGATTTCCTTCTCAAAATCGGAAGGATTATACGTTTTTGCCATATCCATGTGGCTTTTCTCCTTTTTTTACATACGCGTTTAATTATACTTAATACTTTTAGTATTGTCAAACGGAAAACGGGTTTCATATCATAAATTATAAGACCAAATTAAGGAGAAAAACAAAATGAAAAAAGTTTTAACAATTTTACTGTCGCTTGCATTGCTGATTTTACCTATGTCGGC
>JAXFZW010000063.1:0-5059 GCA_034184645.1 Clostridia bacterium
AAACGTTGTTGTGCTTTACAAATCTCGGAAACTGTTGTAAAGTCGATTTGGAAGTTGCGCAGGAATGCCGTTTCCGTGATAAAGGCGTCAAATTCTCGTCGGTGTGCGGTTTTGCGGCTAAAAACGAGTATCCCGTCGCAATGTTCGCCGTTTATGAAGATAAACTTCCCGAAGGATACCTACTGTTTTTCACTAAGGACGGACTTATCAAAAAGACGGAGTGGAAGGAATATAACTTGCAAAAGCCGTATTATCAGGCAATCAAGCTTAAAGACGGCGACGAACTTATTTCGGTCGAAGACGATCTTCCGGGATTTTCTATCACTTACATCACCGAGGGCGGAATGGTACTTTGCTCGCATAAGGACGACCTTCCCGTTCAGGGCAGAGTTGCAGGCGGCGTAAAGGGAATCAAGCTCGACGAAAAAGATAAAATCGTTTTCGTTTCGCAAACGGATGATGTCGGCGAATACGTGGTCATTACCGACGCAGGGTATTATAAGCGGGTTATCGTTTCCGAAGTCGAACCCATGGGAAGGTACAGAAAGGGCGTTAAAATAGCGTCGCTCGGCAAGGACGACAAAGTAGTGTTCGGCGGTTACGTGACCGAACCTTACGAAATCGGCGTAGTCGATAATTTCGGAGTTGCGTTCTACGTCAATACGGAAGATATATCTATAGAACCGAGAACGGGCAAAGGTAAAACGCTTAAAAGCGTCAACAAAAAACGCAAACCGGAAACGGCGCATAAAATTTTCGGTGCGTTTAAGTAAAACCAAATAAGTATTAAAACGAAAAAGACTTTTCGGTTCGGAAAGTCTTTTTTTTATTGCGTAAAAATATAATAGTGGTATGAAGTTTTTCAGGATTTCGGCTATTATGCTGGTTGTGATCAGCGGTTTAATAACCGTATTTTTCGGCGCGGCAAAAATAAGTTCAGGTAAAGCCGCACAAAAAATAAAGGGTTACGACGGAATAATCACAGTTTGGCAAATAGATACTTTTGAAGGCGGTTACGGCAGCAGAAGAAAGTTTTTGGCTGACAGGGCAAAGGAATTTTCTAAAATTGCAGGGTCGCTTTTTCTTGTTACGTCGCACACAAAGGACAGTGCGGAAGAAAATTTTAAAAACGGAATTTTCCCCGATATTTTATCATACGGTTGCGGAATCGACGTCCCGAAAGCGGAAGTATTTAGCAGCCAACTTTATTTTAACGCCGGAAGCGTGAACGGAAAAACCTACGCAACCCCGTGGTGCAGGGGAAGTTATTTTTTGATAAAACACGGAAAGTTCAATAACGAAAACGAGAGTAAAAAATTAAGTTCGGTTATCGTTTCTCAGGGGAAAAGCAACGTGCCGCTTATGTCTGCGTTTTGCGACGGTTATGAAATCGAAGAGTACAAATCATATTCTCCGATCGACGCATATAAAAACTTTACTCTCGGCAAAACACCTTATTTAATAGGTACGCAACGTGATATAACAAGACTTAAAACACGTGAAATAAACTTTACTTTTTCCGTTTTGAACGGTTTTTGCGACCTTTATCAATACGTTTCCGTCACGACCGTTTCAAAGGAGAAATCAAGGGTTTTGGAAGAGTTTATAAAATATCTTTTGACCGAAAAGTCGCAAAGTAAACTCAAAGATATGTTTTTGCTACCCGTGAAAAGCGGGGCGGAAGTAAACGGCGAACTGTCGGACGCATTTAATAAAGGGGTTAAAAATACTGTTTCGGCGTTTATATCGCAAAGTGAAATCAGCGAAACGAACTACATGCTTGAAAAATATTTTTCAGGTGAAAAAACACTCGGCGCAAAAATAAAAAATGTGCTTATTAAGCCTTGAAAAATTTGCGCCGTTATAGTAAAATGATATAAGGAGAATTATGGAGTTTGTAGAATACGTAAACCGTTTTACAGACTGTAAACTCGAACTCAATGCTCCGCTTTTTGATAAATGCGGATATAAAACCGGCGGCAGGGCAAAATACTTTTTAATGCCGCACTCGGTTAAATCGCTTGCGGAAACGGTAAGTTTTTGTAAGCAAAGCGAAATTAAAACGTTTATTCTTGCTAACGGCAGCAACGTCTTGTTTTCCGATTTCGGTTTTGACGGTGCGATAATAAGTACCATCGGTCTAAAAGGAATAAAGTCGGAAGGCGAAACCGTTAGTGCGTTTTGCGGCGAAAAACTTTCTTCCGTTTGCGCATACGCTCAAAAACACTCTCTTTCGGGGCTTGAAAATTTTTGCGGTATTCCCGGCACAATCGGGGGTGCGGCTGTTATGAACGCAGGGGCTTTCGGCAAAAACTTTTCATCCGTCGTCGATGAAATAACCGTTTTAAAGGACGGGAAAATCAGAAAGTATTTTAAGGAAGATTGTGGGTTTTCTTACCGAAAAAGCCGTTTTAAAAAATATAAAAACGAAATAGTTTTGTCAGTTAAGTTGCGACTAAAAAAGGACGAAGCAAGTAGTATAATAAAGCGTGAAAAAAGTTTCATGCAAACACGCCTAAATACACAACCGCAAGGGAAATCGTGCGGCTCGGTGTTTATGAATCCCAATGGTGAAAAGGCGGCGGTTTTGATTGAAAAGGCTAACCTTAAAGGATTTAAAATAGGCGGCGCATACGTTTCCGATAAACACGCAAACTTTATTTTAACCGAAAACAAAGCGACGTCGGCAGACGTTTTTAATTTGATTGAAACGATAAAGAAAAAGGTGTACTTTGACTTTGGCGTTCATCTTAAAGAAGAAATAATTTACGCAGGAGAATTTAAGTGATACTTTCAGCCGATTATCATACCCATACGACTTTCAGCCACGGTAAGGGCAGCGTGGCCGACAACGCTAACGCCGCCAAAAACATAGGCCTAAAGCAAATCGGAATAACCGATCACGGCTTTGCCCACCCTGCTTTCGGACTTAGGAAGGGTAAACTTCCCGCACTTAAATCAGAGTGCGAAAAAGCGACTGCTTGTACGGGTGTAAAAGTTCTTTCGGGTATAGAGTCGAACATTATCGGAACTGACGGAACGGTTGATTTAAAATCCAAGTATTACGATTATTTTGATATTTTTCTCGCAGGGCTTCATAAATTCGTGATGTTTAAGCCGGGAACGTTTTTCTCGGTATCGCTTCCCGACATAGTCGCTACCTATTTAAAAAAGGAGCACGTGTCGAAAGGTCTTGTTGCTCGCAATACTAAAATGTTTGTTAACGTAGTAAAAAACAACCCCGTTGACGTGATAACTCACCTTAATTTTTTCTGCTTTGCCGACGTAAAGGAAGTGGGAAAGGTTTGCGCGGACTACGGCACTTATATAGAACTCAACTCTAAAAAAATTCATCTTACCGATTTTGAAATCGAAGAACTTTTAAAAACCGACGTCAAGTTCGTTATAGATTCCGACGCACACTCGGTAGATAGGGTGGGTGAAATTTCGCTTGTCGAAAAAATGTTGGAAAGGACAGGCTTTCCGCTTGACCGAATAATGAATATCGACGGAAGGTTGCCCGAATTCAGATTTGCAAAATTCAAGGCGGGTGTAAAATGACCTTTTCGCAGTCGGTTAAGGAAGAAATAGTCAAAAAACCTATAAAGGACGACTGTTGTAAAAAGGCGTTTTTACTCGGCGTTCTTCGCGGCAACGGCAACCTTTTTTACGGTGACGACGGATTCGGCGTTGATTTTACCGTAAAAAGCGACGGAGCGATGTCGCTTATTTCTGAATGTTTTTCCGTGGTTTACGGCTATGACATAAGGGACGTTTCGGTTTTTGAAGACAAGTTAAATAAAAGCGACGTATTTCTTTTAAGCATAAGGGGAAGTGCCGCCGAAAGAATTTTACTCGATCTCGGCGTTTTGGTAAAAGACGGGGACGAGTACGCCGTAAGTCTTAAAATTTTCAGTAAAATAACCGAAAAGGACTGTTGTCTGCGTTCGTTTTTCAAAGGACTGTATCTTTCGTCAGGCAGATGCACCGTTCCGGAAAAGAACGCAAGCAAAAACACACGGTATCATTTGGAGATGGAATTTTCGCACTCGGCAACAGCCGGTGACGTTTCCGCAACTTTGTTCAAATGCGGGATAGCTTCTGCAATCGTAAGGCGCAAAAACTCCTACGTCGTTTACCTTAAAGGCGGGGAGGAAATGAAAAACTTTTTTGCGTTTATCGGTGCGCCGGTTTCCGCCCTGAAACTTTCCGAACTAATGGTAAACGGTGAACTTACGAACATGATAAACCGCCGTAAAAACTGTGATCTCGGCAACGTGTCAAGGCAAATGGAAGCCGCCGAAAAACAAATTTCCGCGATTGATTTCATTGAAAAAACGGTAGGGCTTGATTACCTGAAAAAGCCCGAACTCATAAAAACCGCAACACTCCGTCGGGACAACCCCGCCGACAGCGTAGGCGAACTCGCCGAAAAACTTATAGAAAGTAAAAGTTGCGTAAATCACCGCCTAAAAAAGATATGCGACGTGGCGGATTCTCTTAAAACCATAACAAAGGAAGTAAAATAGTATGCCCGAGTTTGTACATCTGCATTTACACACGGAATATTCGTTGCTTGACGGACTTTCTACTATTCCGCTCGTTATTAAACGTGCGGCGTCTCTCGGTATGCCCGCGCTTGCGATTACGGACCACGGCAATATGTACGGTGCGGTAGCGTTTTCAAAAGCTATTGCCGCTCATAACGAAAAGGTTGAAAAAAGCGGAAACGGGAAAAAGATGAAGGCAATTATCGGCACGGAGTTTTACGTTTGCGACGATCTTACCGTAAAAACCCGTTCGTACAGCGAAAACGACGAAACCGACCGCAGACACTTAATTCTTATAGCAAAAAACGACGCAGGATATAAAAATCTCGCACTTCTTAACGCAATCGCTTTCAGAGACGGGTTTTACTATAAACCGCGTATTGACCTTAAAACTCTTAAAGAACACAGCGAAGGTCTTATTTGCCTTTCACCAAAACAAAGAAAACCGGCGACAAATCATCGATTTTATCGCCGATAACGGGATTTCAGACTCAAAAGCCGTTTCGAAA
>JAXFZW010000064.1:0-28102 GCA_034184645.1 Clostridia bacterium
AAATTTAAAAACACCGCCAAAACATATTATTTTTCACCGCTTGAAGGGGAAGATTATCCTATCGGTTCGGGTGTAATTGTCGAAACCGCAAAGGGACTGGAATTCGGGACGATAGTTTTTAACGTGAAGGAAATTCCCGACGAAAATATCGTGCATCCGCTTAAACCCATCGCAAGGAAGGCGAGCGAAAAAGACGTCGAATCGGTAAAAGCCAACGAAAAAAAGATTCCCGATACACTTAAAAAAGTCAGCGAAAAAATCGCTGCGAGGAATCTTGAAATGAAACTTGTCGGGTGCGAGTATTCTTTCGACGGTAAAAAACTCGTTATTTTCTTTTCGGCGGAAGGAAGAGTCGATTTCCGAGAACTCGTAAAAGACCTTGCGGCGGAATTCCACGTACGAATTGAGTTAAGACAAATAGGCATAAGGGATGAAACTAAACTTTTGGGCGGTATCGCTCCGTGCGGAAGAACGTGCTGCTGCGCAGGGTGTATTCCCGACTTCTCAAAGGTGTCCATCAAAATGGCGAAAAACCAAGGTTTGCACCTTAACCCGACTAAGATAAGCGGACTTTGCGGAAGACTTATGTGCTGCTTATCGTATGAGGACGAGTATTATGCGGAAGCGTGCAAAAAAGTTCCTAAGGTAGGCGGAAGGGTTAAAACGCCCGAGGGCGAAGCGGTTGTCGTTTCAAACGATATGCTTAAAATGATTACCAAAGTCAAGTTTGAAGACTCGGACGGAAGTATGTCTTATAAGGACTTCCCGACCGAAAGGCTTGAATTCCGCAGGGGCTGCCCGCAACAGGAAAAGGACGAGGATTCCGAAACGGAAGAAATTTCCGATTAACTGTTTACAAAATAAATCGTTTGTGATAAAATAAAAATATCAATTTTTGTGGAGGACAAAAAAATGGCTTACAAAATCAGTGACGCTTGCATTATGTGTGGTTCTTGCGCAGATGGTTGCCCCGTTAGCGCAATCAGTCAAGGGGATACACAGTACAATATCGATGCGGATACTTGCATCAGCTGCGGTGCTTGCGCTGCAGGATGCCCCGTTGAGGCTATCTCGGAAGAGTAATCTTAAAAACAAAGTCAAAGGCGCGTTTTAACGCGCCTTGATTTTTTATACGGCAAATTTTTTACTATGCAATCTGTTGAAGACTTAGGCGTTTTAAACTTAAAAATCTACCAGGACGACGAACTTTACCGCTTTACTTCGGACTCCGTTCTTTTGACGCGCTTTGCTACCGTCAAAAAGGGGGACGTCGTTGCGGATTTTTGTTCGGGCAGCGGAATAGTCGGTTTGCATCTTTACGGACTTTATCCCGATATTAAAAGCGTCACTCTTTTTGAAATGCAAACGCCGCTTGCGGACCTTTCAAAGAAGAGTGTGGAACTCAACGGGCTTGAAGAAAAATTTTTTGTCGTAAACTCAAAGGTTCAGGATATAGGCAGCGAGTATAACGGAAAATTTTCACTTATCGTATGCAACCCGCCGTATATGGAGCAGCATAGGGGGTTTAACGAGCAAACGGGACATATTGCCGAGTGTAAAACCGAACTGACGCTTTCGTTAAAAGAACTTTTGTCGTCGGTAAAAAAGGCTCTTAAATTCGGCGGAAGATTTGCCATGGTAAACCGTGCGGACAGGCTTACCGACGTTATTTGCGAAATGCGAAACGTCGGCATCGAACCTAAAAGATTGCAGTTTTTTTGCGGCGGAAGTAAGCCGCCTTACCTTTTTGCCGTGGAAGGCGTAAACGGCGGTAAAAGCGGGATTAAAATCCTTAAAGAAAAGGAGAACTGAAATGCTTTATTTCGTGGCTACGCCCATCGGGAACTTAAACGACGTTTCTTACCGTGCGGAAGAAACTCTTAAAAATGCGGACGTTATTTTTTGCGAAGACACAAGACACTCTCTCGTGCTTTTAAATAAACTCGGCGTAAAAAAACCGCTTTTTTCCTATCATAAGTTCAACGAAAAAGAAGTTGGCGAAAAGATAATAGAAAGGCTTAAAAAAGGCGAAAACGTAGCGGTTATTTCGGACGCCGGTATGCCCGTAATTTCCGACCCCGGAAGCGTGCTTACGGATATGCTTATTGAAAACGGACTTGATTTTACGGTTGTTCCGGGCGCATGCGCTTGCGTGTCCGCTCTGGTACTTTCGGGGCTCGATTCTTCAAGATTTTGTTTTTTGGGGTTTATGCCCGAAAAGGCGGGAGAACGCAAGGAGTTTTTGGAAAAGTACAAAGATCTTGACTTGACCCTTATTTTTTATTCCGCTCCGCATGACGTCAAAAAGGACGTTGAAAGTATTTATTCGGTTTTCGGCGACAGGCGTGCGGTAGCCGTGCGGGAAATAACTAAAATTCACGAGTCCGCCGAAAGGTTTAACTTAAAAGACGGTTATATAAGCGAGCCGCGCGGAGAATACGTTCTCGTGGTTGAGGGCGCAAGGGCAAGCGATAAGTTTGCCGACCTTACCGAAGAAGAACACGTCAAGGCGTATATAGAACAGGGTATGGACAAAAAGGAAGCAATAAAAAAAGTTGCAAAAGAACGGGGAGTTCCTAAATCTTCGCTTTATAAATACACGATAGGAAAGTAAAAATAAATAAACCGCCCTTCCCGATTAAGGAAGGGCGGTTTGGTTTTTAAATATTATTATTTTTTATCCGTGCTGCCTATTCCGCCCGTGCGGTCTGCCGTGCAGTCGTCGTCGTAAGTTATACCGAAAGGTGTAAACACGCCTTGCGCAAAAGCCTTGCCTTTTTCAACCGTCAAAGGAAGGTTGCCGCAGTTTGTCAGTTTAATAAAGATATGTCCTTCGTTTTCCGCATTGTAGTAGTCGGAGTCAATAATTCCAACCGTATTGTTGAGCGTTAAACGGTATTTAAATCCCAGAGAAGACCGTGGAAAAATTTGAAGCACCCAGCCGTTTTCTATTTTTACCCTTATGCCCGTCGCAACCTTTATCGTTTCACCGGGGGCAAGGGTAAATTCTTCGGGTGCAAAAAAATCGTATCCCGCACTACCGGAAGTCGCTCTGCGCGGTAGAATAACGCTTTCATATGCGCTTTCCGTTCCGCTTTTTAAAAATTCGTTCTTACTTACTTTTTCAAACTTTGCGATTTTATTCATACTCTTATTTTACCATATAATTTTTTTTGCCGCAACATTTACTGCTAAACGAAAAGTAAAAGGGTAGCGGTCGCAACGGCAAGCGTAGGAATCGCCACCAAAACGCCGTACTTTATAAACTTCCCGAAAGGGAATTTGAATCCGTAGCCCGTTAAAATTTTATTCCACATAATTCCCGCAAGCGCGCCGACGGGGGTTATAAACGCACCTATATTCGAGCCGATAATCGCCCCGTACGTTGCGGGAAGTGAGTTTAGTCCGATTATGCGCTCGAAAAGAACGCTCATAGGTATATTGTTCAAAAGGTTGGCCGCTGCCGCCGAAAGGAAACCGAAACTTATTCCGTCAACTTTATCGTTTGATAAAAGTGCGGACGAAAGTTTGGCGGTAAATCCGCAGTATTCGAGTGAAAGCGATAAAACGAACATTGAAATAATAAAGGGTATAAGTTCGTACGGTGCGCCCTTAAACACATTTAAAAGCCTGATAAGACTTTTTTCTTTTACAATTCCGTAAATAATAAAAATAAGCGTAAGGCTTGCGGCAGGAAATACGCACGCCAAATACGTTTGAAGTCCTATAAAGTCGGCAATGGCAAGTAAAATAAGACATGCCGCAAGGTGGATTATGCCGACAACCGCCAAAAAACGGTTAAGTTTTACCGAAGAGTTGTTTTCGCCGACAAACTCATCTTTTTTTGCCGTCAGCGGTTTTTTGAAAATAAGTAAAAGTATGAAAAACGAAGTAAGTCCTGCGACAATGGTGGGAACTGCCATTACTTTAAAGTATGAAAAGAAATCTATTCCGGCAGAACCGGCGAGATAAACGTTTGTGGGGTTGCCGATAATGAGAGCCATACTCCACGTGTTTGCGGCAACGAATTCCCCGAAAAGGTAAGGAATGGGGGAAATTCCGGCTTTTCTACAAAATATACATACGGGCGGGGTAAAGGTTAAAATAACGACGTCGTTTGACGTAAAAATAGTTAATATCGCAACCGTTACGTAAAGTGAAACAAAAAGTCGTACGCCGTTTTTTGATTTTGAAAACACTTTTTCGGCGACGTAGTCGAAAAATCCTGCGTTTCCTAAAAACAACGATAAAAGAGATACCGAAAAGAAAAGAGCAAGCGTTTTAAGCGGGTTGACCGGCGTGTTTGCGGTAAGACCGTTTAACGCAAAGTCAAAGGGCATCGCCGAACAAAGTATAATAATTGCGCCGATAAACGGGAAAACCCAGTAAAGCCCGAAACGGACTTTACCTATTTTGACGTAAGGCTTAAATAATACGGAAAACAGCGTGCATAACGCCGATACCGTGAAAACGCTGACTGTAAATATCATAAAAAACTTCCGACGATGATTATATCACCGTCGGAAGATAATGACAAATGAATTGTAAAGTTGTAATTATAAAATATTTTTAAGTTCTTTAAGCGAACTTATTATAAAGTCAACAGGTAAATCGGTTTTTTCACCGTTTTTATTGAACCAACAAGTTTTTATCCCGAAGTCAACCCCGCCTTTCATGTCCGCCGAAAGCGAATCGCCTACGAATAAAATTTCGTTTTTATTTTTTGTCGGAAGTTCTACTAGTATTCTTTCAAAAAAAGCCTTGTCGGGCTTACTTGCGCCGAGTTTTTCGGAAACGAAAAAGTTTTTGAAAAAATTACTCATGCCTGCGGTGTCAAGCCTGTTTTTTTGCTGTTCGTATGATGAATTGCTTGCCACGGCAAGGTAATAACCGTTTTTAAGATAACTAAGCACGTCGAGCGCACCGTCAACGGGGGCGGCGGCAACTCTCATATTCTCTCTGAAAAGTCTTTCGAATTCAGTCCCGTCAGCCACTACGTCAAGTGCGGAAAATATGGTCGGAAAACGTATTTCGTGCAGTCTTTTAACGGTAAGCACTCCGTCTTCTACCTGATGCCATAAAAAATCGTTTACCGTGTGAAACGCATTTATAAATCGCGGCTGGTATTTTAACCCCGTAGTTTTGCACGCATATAAAATTGATTGTTTTGCGCACTCGTTAAAATCCAAAAGCGTGTTGTCAATATCAAAAAGTATTACTTTAAACTGAGAATTCATAATATTTCGTAGCCGTTGCTATTAAGTGCGTTTTGTGCGGAGTCGTAAAACTCGGATTTGACGAGAATATAGTCGGTGTTGTAAGTCGATACCGCAAACACGGGAATATTCTTTTCCGCAAGGGCGGCGGTTATTTTTGAAAGTATGCCCACAAGTGAAAAATCGAGAGTGCCTACGACCTTAAACGCTTTCCATCCGTCAGAACGTTCTACGTAATTAAGCGGGGCAAATTCGGTTTTGCAGACAAGCGAAAACTCCTCGTCGGTTTTGGCTGTAAAGTAAAAACCTTCTTTCGGCACATATTCGTTTTCAAGTTTCATTACAGAAAAAGCGCCGTCGATTTTTTTAATTTGCATTTTTATTTTTGTCCTTACTTTTAAGTATTTTGCGTATAGCGTAGTTTTGCGTTCTTTTGGGTAAAAAGTTAAGCAGCCTTAATAGCGGATTGCGATTAAGATTGTAAACGTATTTAGGGCGCTTTGACTTTATCGCTTTAAACGCTTTTTCGGCGACCTTTTCGGGCGGAACGTTTTTTGCTTCCGTTTTATTTACGATGCGCTTAAATTTTTCGGCGTTGTAAGAGTATAGTTTTGTGCGTGAGCAAAACTCGTCAAGTTCTTTTGTCGACGCACCCAAAAGTTTGGTTTTTACCGCTCCGGGACGAAGAACGCAAACTTTTATTCCCAAAAGTTGAAGTTCCATACGCAACGAATAGGCGTACTTTTCAAGTGCGGTTTTCGTTATGCCGTAAATTCCGGTAAAGGGAAGGGGGTCTAGCGGAGCAAGTTCGCTTGACGTTATTATTATTCTTCCGCCCTTTTCAAGTAAAGGAAGGAAAGTTTTGTTTATCCTGTACGCACCGAAAACGTTTACGTCAAAAATGCCCGTAAAACGCTCTTCGCTCATTTCAACAAGCGAGTCCATACGGTAAATGCCGGCAAAGTTGACTATTGCAAATATGGATTTTGCCTGTTTTTTTACGGTTTCAAACGCACGCATTACGCTGCTTAGGTCGCAAACGTCAACGGCGACGGGAAAAACGTTTTCTTCCGCTTCAAAAACGACTTTATCAAGCGCAAAAACGCGATAACCGTTTTTAGCCAATAATTTTACGGTGGCGTTTCCCATGCCGCCGTAAGCACCTGTGACAATAATATTTTTCATACACACAATTTACCATAAGCGGAACAAAAATGCAACTTGTATTCAATAAAAAGGTTTGGCAGATGATCGTACTCGTCGTGTTTTTTAACCTGTCTTTTTTGTTTACACAAAACCCCTACCGCCAAAAGGCGGTAGGGGGGTGACGCTGGCGCGCCCGACAGGAGTTGAACCTGCAACCTCCGGAATCGGAATCCGACGCTCTATCCGGTTGCGCTACGGGCACGTGTTAAAACAAAAATTATTAAAGCAAGGTTCTGAAAAGCGCAAACACCGAAAGCACAAGCCTTACGAAAGGATTTTGCGAGGACGATTCAACCGTCATGCGCTTGCTTGCGGATAAAATCTCGTCAAAGTCTTTTTGTATTTCGTTTACGACGGGAGAATTTGCTATTATTGCGCCGCATTCAAAGTGGTGCGCTAAACTGCGGTAGTCAAGGTTTATCGTTCCGACAAACGCTGCGTCATTGTCGATAAGTATTTGTTTTGCATGCATAAAGCCGGGAGTGTATTCGTAAATTTCAACGCCGTTTTTAAGTAAGGTCATATACGACGACCTTGTCATCGAATGGACGAATTTTTTGTCGGGTATGCCGGGTGTAATAACTTTTACGTCAACTCCGCGAAGACTTGCCGTTGAAATTGCGTTTAAAAACTCGTGGTCGATAATAAGGTAAGGGGTGGTTACGTACGCTTTGTGTTTAGCGGACGCAAGCAAACTTATTATCGCAGTTCTTCCTACCTGGTAGTCGTACGGGTAAAGCGGACCGCACCCGAAGGGAATAACGCAGCCGCTTTCGTTAAATACCGGATATTTTTTTGGAAAGTATGCCGAGTAATCTTCGGGCAAAACCTTTTGTTTGTAATCGTACATCGTCAAAAACAACGCCGTAAGCGTTGCAACGGATTTTCCCGAAACCCTTACGCCCGTGTCTTTCCAATACCCGAAAGGCTGTTTTTCGTTTATATATTCGTCGGCAAGGTTTATGCCGCTCATGTATCCGATAACTCCGTCAATAACGGTTATTTTTCTGTGGTCACGGTTGTTGAAAACACCGGAAGGACGAAGGGTTATCGCATTGAATTTCCGGCTTTTTATTCCATAGGAATTAAGCGTTTTGTAGTATCTGCCTTTAAGTTTGCCTGCGCAACCTATGTCGTCGTAAAGTACCCTTACTTCAACGCCTTGACTGACCTTTTCTTTAAGAACGTCGAGTATAGAATCCCACATTTTGCCTTCTTCTATTATGAAATATTCCATAAAGATAAACTTTTCCGCAGTTTTTATATCTGCGAGAAGGCTTTTAAAAAAGGTTTCGCCCGAAGGCAAAAATTCCGTGTGGTTTCCGCTTGATACGGACGAAGTCGTCTTTTTCCCCAGATAGGACGCAATACCGAAAAATCTTCCGCATTCGTTTTTTACTTGTTCTTTTTCTCTTTCGGGCGTTTTAAGATATTCCGATAGTTTTTCGGTTAAATTGGCGATGGCGCGCTGTTCTTTTTTGTTGAAATGGGCGTTGCCCAAAAAGATGTATATTACCGTGCCGAGCATAGGGACTACGGTAAGCAAAATTATCCACGGAAGTTTAAGTTCCGCAGGTTGTTTTTTGTTTATGACGAAAATTGCGGTGAGCACGCCGGCGACAGAACCTATTATTTTAAGCCATAAAATAGTTTCCGAAAAAAATGCGGCGGAAAGTGCAATCAGCGCGACTTCTATTAAAACGATAAGCGCCGTAAGAACGGCCCTGCTGAAAAGTTTTTTTAACATTTAACTCTCCAAAGGGCTAATCGACGTTGTCCGTTTCGGGGATGGAGTCGAGTTCTTTTTCGTCGGCGTGTGAAGTTATTGCGTCTGGGCTGTTGGATTTGTGCGCCGAGCGGTATTTGAGCGGGGACATCCCGTAAGTTTTGTGAAACAGCGAAATAAGTCTTGAAGTAGAACCGAAGCCGCACGAGTAGGCGAGTTCGGTTATCGACTTATCCGTCTCCTGTAAAAGTTTTTTGACGTGAGTCAAACGCTTATTTAAGATATACCTTTTAGGCGACACACCCATCTTTTCCTTAAAAATGTGGCGGAAACGATGGTAGGAGTAGTTAGCCATCTGAGAAAGTTGTTCGATTGAAATTTCCGTAAGAAAATACTGATCGATATATTTTAAAACCTGATTAACGCAATCGTCTTTAACCGCATCCGGACTTGCGTGAAGAACAAGCCTTCCGATTTCGACCAAAATTTGGGCGATAAGCGTATTGCAGAAAAAGTCGTAGTAAACCTGTTTTTCGCGCATTTCCGAAACAAGGCTGTTTATGAGTTTTTGAACACGCTTGTTTTTATCGCGGTAAACTCCGCTTTTCAGCGGAAACTCTACGTTGTCGTACGAAAAGCCTATACAAATAACGTCAGACCTTTCCTTGGTTAAATCGTTATGTTGAGAGCCCGGCTCGATAATTACCATATCGTTGGCGCGGTAAGGGTATCTCGTTCCGTTTATAAGCGTGACGCCTTCGCCGCTGTTGTAGTAAACGAGCTCGAAACAGGTGTGTGAATGGAACGGCACTTTTTGGTTTTCGCCGTTCGTCTTTTTTAGCAAATATTCATAAAGACAGTTAAACATAATCCCCCGATGATGTTTTGACTTGCGGTTTTTGGCTGAAAAATCGACAAAACAAACGCCTTTTTATTAAAATAATGCGGTAAAACCGTAAAAAATATTCTTTTTTATATATTTATTTTACGCAAAAACCGTCATTATATAAAATAATACTCTAACAGTAGCCAAATGTCAACACTTATTTTAAAGTTTGGAAATTTGGCTGATTTGCTAAAAAATCAAAAACGATTTTTAAGTTTTACGAAACTCGGTTAAATGAATAAAAAACCCCTTTTAACACCGACAAATAAAACTATTTAGCCATTACGGTATATTTTTACCATATTATATATTGTATCATAAAATTGTATAGAAATCTGCGGAGAACATCTTCCGCTTTTCGGATATAGTGATAAAGGAGGATGAACTGATGAAAAACTTTTTGGTAAAGTTTGCAACTAAAAGAGTTATTGCTATTTTAGTTACGGTCGTTTTAGTTATAACTTTGCTCGCGCTCAGCGGTTTTTCAAAGGGGAAAACGGTAGACGGCAGCAGCGTTTACAGTGAAGAAGGTAAAAAGGCGATGGAGGAAAAGGACGAAAGTCAGTATTCTTCGGACTACGTAACGCTCCGTGTTGATCTTCACGGTTGGACGCCTACCACCACGACTTCGTCTTCTACGGGCGTATCGTCGTACAACTCGCCTAAGATAATTGCGAACCAATTTGAAGCCGAAATGCGTTCAAGGCTTGCCGAAGAAAGGGGTATGGACGAAAACGACGTCGGTTACCCTGTAAGGATAGAGTGGGTAAGGGATAAAAAAATAAGCGTCAGCAACGAACAGATGAGTGAGTACTTCCAGTTGCAGCTTACCCGTAAAACAACGCCGACCATTGCGTTTACCTGGGGTACTAACTTCCAGGACGCAGGCTGGTACGTTGACCTTACCGAATTCCTTAACGAAAAGAATACGTACGAAACGGACGCAACTTTAAAGAATAACGAACATTGGAAAGATTCGTTTGAAGATTATTTATGGCAACTCGACAGTATCCGTCAGCTTGACGGTAAAATCGCAGCCGTTCCGATTACGCTTTTCGACGGCACGGCGTCTGCAATCGTATATAACAGCGACGCGATTTATAATAACAGTTCGATAAGAAGCTTGCTTGACGGCAACAGGTATCTAGGCGTATCAAAGCAACTTGACTTTGCGGACTGGATGAAAATAGTCAATGCGGCGTCGGGAAATGCCGCAACCAAAATAATCGATACCGAAAACTACCCGTATGCTGCGGACTCCTGGTTGTTCCAGTTTGAATTAGGCCCTGCGTACATGAGTTATTTTGAAGATCATTTTTACGGCGGCAGGCATATAAGCGGTGAGGAACTTTTAAGGGCGATAATTAAGGACGAACTTAATCCGGTTAAGCAGGCTTACGTAAGGGAACTTTTAGGAAACGTCAAAGCGTATATGAGTTATCTTAACGATAGTTCGACTGAAACTACGACTTGGGATAACGGTACGGCTTACGCAAAGGTTGTAGGTTCTTGGGCGTATACGAACGAAAAAACTTCTAACCCGATAGGCAGTAAGTTTAACTGGGAAATGGTTCCGAGTACGGTTATCGACGAAACGAGCGCTTATACGAGAGATTTCGTTTCATGGGAAAAGGGTATCGCTTCCGCACGGCCGGCAGCCGACCTTTACCTTAATATAATGAAAGCGGGCGTCACCAACGACGGAACGCTTACCGGGACTATAAACGAAACAAAACTTCGTTATGCGGTAGAATTCTTAAAATAC
This sequence comes from Clostridia bacterium, assembly GCA_034184645.1. GTDB lineage: Bacteria > Bacillota > Clostridia > Christensenellales > Borkfalkiaceae > UBA1259. Next base: position 10,800 of record JAXFZW010000064.1, read on the forward strand.
CTTACGACAAAGGCTAACAACTCGACGATGATTACCGAAATGAACACGAGTTTAGGCGCAGTCAAGGGCGCTACGATGCCTTCCTGGATTAACACAAGTAAGTTTAAGGATTGCTACTTTGCCAAAACGACTACGGTCAGGGGTTGGCCTAACGGATTTACCACTTCCGCAAGAGGACAGATGTCCGCACTCATTTCCAAATGGGTAAAAGGGCAGATAGGCGACAGCGACTTCTATTCGGGATGGGATCGCTGGCAAAAAATAGGCGCAAGGGCGATGGCAAAATCGCTGAACATTACGCTTTAACGGTAATTAGCGAAATATGAGTTTTGCTCAAAGGCTAAACAATATATAATATATAAATCGGGAAAAGAAAGATGGAAGAGAAAAAGAAAAAATCAATTTTAACGCTGATTATCGTTGACGCGATTTTGTTGTTGCTCGTATTGATGTATATATTCGATATGATTCGTGCGTCAACGTTCAGCTTACAACTGGGATATTCGGAAGGAGATCATACTTTTACGGAATGGCTCGCCGACGGAAACCCGGGCGAAATTTACGTGCAACTTAAAGACGGTTCGGGAAAGCCTGTCGTAGGACACTCGGTTTACGCACTCGTTGAAGCGGGCGACGGACAGTTTGAATCGAACAGGGCGATAACGGATGAAGAAGGTAAACTTACTTTTGTTTTCACCGTTCCTGAAAAGAAACAGGCTATTTGGGAGTATACCGCGCAAAAGTCAGAAATAAGAATTTACGACGAAGATAACTCGGTTTTCTTCCTTGTGCCGAAAACCAGACATCTTACGATAAGTTACAAGCCGATAGCGGACTAAGGGAGAGGGGAATAGGATGGATCAGGAAAGAAAAGATTTCGAGAACGTTTCCGTGACGGAAGGCGGACAAGAAATCGCAGCAAATGATTTTGATTCTCTTACGGCCGAACAACCTGCCGTAATTGAAAACGATTTTGGATATACGCCCAAACTTACGGCGGAACAAATCGTAAAGTCGGGAAAAGTTAATATTTTCCGTGAAATGTGGAAGAACAAGTTAGCGTATTTGTTTTTGCTTCCGCTTATGATCGGCGTCGTAGTATTTTGTTACTATCCGCCGCTTATGGCTATTTACAGGTCATTTACCGACTGGGGCATGAATCCTACCGATTCGACGATACATTGGGTAGGTTTCCAAAACTACGCAACATTGTTTCAGGATCAAACCTTTTTAGGTTCTATCGGAAACATGTTCTATATGCAAATACCTAAACTTATTATAGGTATATTTGCACCGCTTATTATGGCGGAATTACTTTACTGGGTAAAGAACAAAAGGCTTTCGAGTTTATACAGAATTTTGGTTCTTCTTCCCATAATCACCCCCGGTGTCGTAAACGTACTTATCTGGACGTACGTTTTCCAGTCTAACGGTCTATTAAACGCGGTACTTTCTATTTTCTGTATCGAGTCTAACGTTTCCTGGCTGAACGAAGCGCCGCTGGCAATACCCGCGATAATCTTTATGGGTTTCCCGTGGATCGGCGGTACCAGCGTACTTATTTACGTGTCGGGACTTATGAATATTCCTAACGAAATTATCGAGGCTGCGCGTCTTGACGGCGCAAAGACCATGAAGATAATTTGGAAACTTCACATTCCGTCCATTATGGGGCAAATACGATACTTCCTTGTATTCGGTATTATAGGTGCTTTCCAGGATTACGGAATACAAGTCGTCTTCTCGAGCGGGTCGTCCGTTCAGGCGGATATACTTAACGAAGTTTTGATGGTTCCGGGTTTTTACATGTACCAAAAAGCGTTTACGCTTTCGCCGACGCAGCCGGCTTTCGCTTGCGCCATAGGTACCGTAATCTTTTTAACCGTTATCATAATAACGATTATTACCTTCAAAGCGTTTAACGCGGCGAAGTTCAATCTGGACTAACGGGGGAAAGAGATATGGCAAAAATGGTGAACGGCATAACTGCCGACAAAAAGAAATTCAGCGTAGGACAGCTTATATTAAACATTATTATAATCGCCTTGCTGGCAATAATGCTTTATCCGCTTTTAATGGCAATCTGGAACGCACTTAAAATCGAACGTGTGTTTGAAGATACCAAGTGGTACCCCGTACTTCCGCTTGCGCTTACAAACCTTTGGGAAGTTTGGGACGTTTTGAAAGAGTATATTTTATATACCGTTTTGGTAGGACTTATCGGCGGCGGCGGACTCGTGTTTATCGCATCGCTTTCCGCATATACCTTCTCAAAAATGCGCTTCCCCGGAAGAAAGTTCCTTTACTCGATGGTAATCGGACTTATGATGATGCCGGGTATCATAACGCTTATACCGCAGGTTGAAATTTACACGTCATTCGGACTTACGGGCGGTAAAACGGAAACGCTGATGGCACTTATACTTCCGCTTTGGACGTCAGGACCTATATTCGGCGTATTCTTACTGTCTTCGTTCTTTGCGGGCATACCAAACGATATATTCGAGTCGGCGCGTATCGACGGTGCGAACGAATTTATCTGTTATTTAAGAATTGCGCTTCCGCTTTGTATGCCGATTATGGGTACGCTTGCGATAATGACGCTCGTCAACATTTGGAACGATTATTTGTGGCCGATGACGGTTATGAAGGAAAAAGTAACCATAGCGGCGGCACTTATTAAAAAGTTTACTTCGCAGTATTCTACAAACCAGACGTTGCAATTTGCAGGATACCTTGTTGCGTCGTCGCCGATCATACTTCTCTTTATAGTTGCTAACAAGTACTATATCGAAGGTCTTATCGGAAGCTCGATTAAACTTTAATACACGTTTTGAAAGAAGGATTTTAATAAAAACAAAAAATTATGGATTTAAGGAAAAGGAAAATCATTATCGATACCGACGTAGGCGACGACTTTGACGACGCATTTGCCCTTGCGCTTGCGGCGAACTCTCCCGAATTCGATATTTTAGGGGTTGTAACCGTATTTAAGGACGTGACTACACGTTGCAAGGAAGCCCGCGCTATTTTGGACGCCGCCGGAAGACCTGACATAAAAGTTTATAAAGGTAGTTCAATGCCGATCAAACAGACGGAAATGTTAAAAAAACCGATTAAGTTTGACGATAAACTTTGGTCTTACGTTGACGATTGCGAAAAATACGCGGACGACTTTGAAAACGGCGAGCAGTTTTATATTAAAACGCTTGAAAACGCAAAAGAGCCCGTTACGATAATCACTTTGGGTGCCATGACTAACGTCGGAAAGGTGCTTAAAGCCCGTCCTGATTTAGCCGATAAAATAGACGAAATGGTGATTATGGGCGGTGCTTACGACTACAATTACTCGGAATACAATTTCCTTTGCGACCCCGAGGCCGCAGACATCGTTATGTCGGACGCACGCATAAGAAAAACGCTCGTAGGGCTTGACGTTACGTTTGATTGTCATCTCGACGCGAAAGATCTTAAACGACTTAAAGAGTACGGTACTCCGCTTACCGACATGCTGACCAAAGTACTCAACGGCAAAAACGATATGATTTATCTTCACGATCCGCTTGCGGTTTACTGTGCGATAGATAAAAGCAAAGTTACCTTTAAGGAAGATTCCTTCAAGGTTGAAACCGAAGGCGAATACACAAGGGGTTATGCGGTAAGGCTTACCAACTGGAACTGGCAAATGCCGGTAAACACGACGAATTCCGAATACGGTTGCGCCGTGGATGCGGAAGGCTTTATAAAGGAATACATTAAACGCGTATTTCCCGAAAAACAAAACTGAAACAGACTATCAGGGGGACGAATATGAAAACTCTGTTTAAGAAAATTTTACCGATATTTTTAGCGGCTGCGATGGGATTATCCGTTTTCGCTTTTACCGGTTGTACGAAGGTGCTTTACGGTAATATGCCGCAAGCAAGTACGGAAAGCGAAGACGATAAAGACGACGGAGTCAAGGACGAAAAGACGATTTCGACTCCTTCTACTTACGTCGACCTTACGAACGATAATACTCAGTACGTTGTATTTATGCTTACCAACACGACGTATCAGCAGGACGAATCCTTCCTTTTTGAAATGCAAAGGTTACACGGTGAAAACGATCCCAAATCCGAGCGTATGTACGCTTTCGGAACGACAGGACCTTACATTCTTAATCACAGCATCGAAACCATGCGTGAAAACGTAAACACGGTGTTCCAGGCTGCGGAAAGGTATAATATTCCCGTTTACTTTCAAATGGACGACTGCAAACAGTTTTTTACTACCACCCCGAACAACATAAATAAGTACGGTGATGAAGAAAACTGCGTTCACGTAGGCAAAACGACGGGGGTTTCGTATAATCACTTCTACGAAGATCCCGATATGTGCGAATGGATTGCATTACCTTCGGGCAGCGAAACTTGGGGCGGTCAGTCGAACGGCGAACTTCCCAAGTGGATGATGGACTGGGGTTCACCTTATGCCAGAGTTTTAGGCGGTTTCCCGTGCTTTAACTCGGAAAGTTATTTAGAGTGGTATGACAATCAGATTAAGGAAGGTTTTATCAAACCGCTTCTTGAAAACCTTATCAGATTGCAAAAAGAAGGTAAAGATTACTTGTTCGCCGGCGTTTGTACGGGTTGGGAAACTATGCTTCCCGATTACAGCAGCGACGCAATCGTTTGTAAGGGCAGCGCGTACAGCGGTGTGAAATCGTGGGAAAGGACGCAGTACGGCATGCACGCCATCTACAATATTAAAGACGATTACGGCAACAGACTTTACGATACCGACGCTAAACTTGCGGCGGGCGCTCAGGCACACGGGCTTTCGCTTACGGCGTTCAAGCGTTATCTTTTATTCCAGGTAATTCACGATTATATCGAACATACCTGCAAACTTTTCTACGATGCGGGCATCAGCAGATATAAAATTTACAGCCATACGATCGCTTACACTTCGGGTAACGGCGGTGACGAATTCGCTAACGGCAACGCAACTTACAACGCAAGCCTTTGCGATACGTTCGCACTTCCTTCGTGGGTTGCAATCAACGACTACTGCATCCCGGGTTGGTCTATCGCAAGCACTATTCCTTACGATACGAACGTAATACTTAAAAACGTAGCGAAATATGCACCCGGGCTTAATGCTTACGCAAGCGTTGAAGCGTATGCAAACGACGGCGGCGGAAACGAAGCGAATTGCAGGGCGTATATGGAAAGGTTGCTCGGCGGCAACTCCAAACTCCTTCCGATATTCGGTTATGAGCAGGATACCAAGGCGACTTCGACGCTCGGCTATTCAAGGGACGGGGATTATTTCTTCACGAAACTTATAAGGCAGTGGAGAGAAGGTACTTTCCTTTCGGGATATTCTTTCGCTAATAGACCTGCGCTTACTTACTGATAAACCTTACCGCATTGCGGCGGGGGGATATGATTTTGACAGCAAAAAGTTTTAATGATAATACGGAAAACATGCAATACGTCGTATTTATGCTGACTAATATCAGGTGTGACGACGTAGAGCATTTCCTTCCGGACATGAAAGCCCTTCACGGGGACAACGATCCGAAGTCAGGTCGTATGTACGCTTTCGGCGTAGTCGGACCGTTTATATTGAATCACACGGTTGCAAGGATAAACGAACAAGTCGACAAGTGGCTTGACCTTGCGGAAAAATACGACATACCGATATATTTCCAAATGGACGACTGCAAACAGTATTTTACCTTTCACAGGCGTCCTACCGAATATTTTAAGGACGACAAAAATTGCGTTCACAAAAACTCGTGGGGAAAACGGTGCACTCATTTTTACACCGATCCCGAAATGTGCGAGTGGATCGCTTTACCTAAAAAGGACGAAAAGTGGGGCGGTCAGCAATACGGTAAATTACCGAGATGGCTTTGCGATTGGGGCGACGTTAAAAACTTTGCCCACGTAAAAGGCGGCTTTCCCTGTTTTAACTCGGAAACATACCTTAAATGGTACGATAACCAAATAAACGAAGGATTTATCAAGCCGCTTGCAAATCGCCTTAAAAAGTGGCAAAACGAAGGTAAGGATTACTTGTTTGCCGGCGTTTGTACGGGTTGGGAAACGATGATTCCCGATTATCAGGACGACGCGGTAATAAGCAGCGGTTTAAGTCCGTTTTACGCAAAACTGTATCCGTGGGAAAAGACGCAGTACGGCATGCACGCCATTTATAATCTGAAAGACGAAAGCGGCGAAAGACTTTACGATACTGACGAAAAATTATCCAAAGCGGCGGAAAAGGCGGGTCTTACACTTCCGATGTTCAAAAGGGAACTGCTTTACAAGGTGATTCACGGTTACATCGAGCATACCTGTAAACTTTTCCACGATGCGGGAATAAGCCGCATGAAAATTTTAAGCCACACGGTTTCGCGTGCGTCGCTTATGGATAAGGCGGATACCTTTGCGTCACCCGTTTGGGTAAACGTAAACGACTACTGCCTGCCGGCTTGGTCGATGGCTGTTTCCTGTCCGTACGACATGAAGGTTATAAGCAAAACGATTGCCGAAAAAGCGCCGGGGCTTAACGCTTACGCAAATGCGGAAGGTTATACGTCGAACGGCGGCGGAAACGAGCAAGCGTGCAAAAAGTATATTGAAGACTTTTTGGGCGGAAACGCAAGGCTTATTACCATATTCGGTTACGACTACGGCGCGGCAAAGTCGGACATTATGGGATATCCGCGAGATAAAGATTTTTACTTTACAAAACTGATTAAAGATTGGCGGACTAAAAAACTTCTTCCGGAATACGATTTTAACCGTCGTCCGGAAATGAAATAAATTTTTTAATTATTCCGAATAGTATATGAAAGGGGGCGGCGTAAGCCGCAGATAAGGGACTCCAACAGGGAAAGGAGAAAAGAGATGAGTAAAACGTTAAAAAAAGTATCGTTATTCGTTTTAGGAGCGCTTTTAGCGGTATCCTGCGTTGTGGCATGGGCGTTCACGACTAAAAAAGCGGACGCGGCGGAAACGATTACAAGCGTAAACAAAACCGTTATCGCAACTACCGATACAAATGCAAATTGGTCGTTTACGGATAATTTTAATACGGGTACGCTTACTCCCGTACAGGCAGGTGCAAACGGTGTGTCCTATTCGATGACGTTCAACAACGTCAGCATTTCGCACGAAGGAAACAAATACAGATATTTTAATATCTTCATTGGGCCTACTAACACCGGTGATGACGGCGCGGCGGTAACGTGGGACGGCGTTGTGACAAAAAGCGGTCAACTTGCAATAAGGTTTATGGTAAACTACGACGACGATGCAAGTTGCAGAATTTATGCCGCACCGCTCGATTCGACTGCAAACGGTTTTTACACCGGATACGACTGGGCACCGGTCGGATCTTGTTCGGTAGGCGGAAGTTTCGACATTGCGCTTTCAATTCAAAAAAGCGGTTCATCCTTCGTTTTAATGGTAAACACCATAGATATGACGACGTATTTAACGGCTCGCGGCGGTGCGGCGTTTATGAACTCGGCATATAAGACCAACATAGCGTTTGCTTCAATGGGTACAACGCTTTTAGGTAGTCTTACCTTAAACGCTTATGCGGCGTATACCGAAGACGGAGGGGAAACACCCGTAGTAGAACCTTCGACAGGTAGTTCCGCATTAAATACGACTATTGCGACCGGAAATTCGTACAACTACGCATCTGCAACCGGCTCAATGTTGCAGGCGGGCGATTACGGTTTCAATTTCAGATTCGGCGCACGCATAAATGCTGCCGTAACGGGATACCCGGGTGTAGAAATTCTTTTCGGGCCGGAAGCGGATTTATCCAACATGACGGCGACGGGACACTTCAAACTCGGTATAATGTTCAATCAGGATAACCAAGGCTTGTTCGTTTCCTACTACAATAACGGCGGCAGCGAACTTATCGTAAACAGCCCCGTTGCAGGTACGCTTTCAACGAGTAATTATCTTTACGTGACGATAGGCGTCGAATATAATGCGACTTCAAATATTTGGGAATTAAAAATCAACGGTGCTGCGGTTGGCGGTACAACCTTTAACGCAAATACGGGCAGCGCATTTAAAAACGCAAGCCACCTGTTCAATATGAATGTTGCCAACTCCTCGAACGTAAACGCAGTTATAACGCTCGATCAGTTTAACGCAATAAGTTCCGGTACTTCGGGCGGCGGTGACGAACCTACTCCTACGCCCACACCCGAAGGTCTTCCCGCAAATGCAATCGGCGGAATAGTCGGACAAAGCAGTTGGAACTACAACACGAGCTTAGGCAGTTATATGCAGCTCGATCAGGACGGCATAGAATTCAGAATCGGCATACGCCTTAATCAAGCGATGACCGCCGGTCAATATCCCGGGTTTAATATGTTCTTCGGTGCGAACGGCAATCCGCAAGGCAGCCCGTCTTTCAGCATAAACTTTATGCTTAACGGCGACAATCAGTGTATGTACTTTATTCTTTCGTCGGCAAGCACTCAACTTATAGGGGCGTCGGAAAGCACGAGAATAGGTTCGCTTTCGCAAGGCGCTTACGTTGACGTTAAAATCAGCGTTCAGCGTGACGAAAACGGTTGGCGTGTATTTGTAAACGACAAGCAGATGGGTTCGACTGAATTTGCAAACAACATCGGCGGAGCGTTCCTTAACTCGTCAAATCAAACAAATATGGTAATTTACAGCGACAATGCGTTTGCGAACGTTGCGCTTTACTCCTTTAAGGGCTTAAAGCTTACGGCGTCTGCGGGAATGTATCTCGTCAAATTTATGGTTGGCGACATCGTATGGTCCACGGCGGAAGTTGCACCCAATTCAAAAGTAAGCAAGCCTGCCGACCCCACGCACGAAAGTGCAGTAGACCTTATTTTCGACGGCTGGTACTTTAACGGAACGGCTTGGAACTTTGCGACGTCGACGGTAAATTCAAACACCACGCTTAAAGCGAAGTTCAAAGTTGAAGAAATTCAGGAAGTCGACCTTGACGACGGCGAAGGTCAGGGCGGAAACCAGGGCGAACAAGGCGGTCAAGGTGAGCAAGGCGGAAACCAGGGCGAACAGGGCGGCATACAAACCGACGACGGCGGCAGCGGTTGCGGTGGCAGAATTTCTGCGGAAATCCCCGTCGTTGCAATGCTGATGACGGCGGTTGCAGGGGTAATAGTTTACCTTAAAAAACGCCGCGCTTAAATCAAGCGAAAAGCTTAAAAATAAAAATTAAACGTACAACGGCGGAGCATTTTTTGCTCCGCCGTTGCTTTATAATAAAGTATAAATTTTTGGTTAAATAATATCAAAAACACGTACAAACCGCGTATAAATTGCGCAAAATGGCTAAAACATTTAAAAAAATTAAAACAGGTATTGATTTTGTCATATTCTTATAGTAGAATATAAATAGACAACTTGGCAATTTGACTAGATACGGCGGGTAAGCTCAAAAGGGTTTAGCCGTTATTTATTCTCTAAAAAATTCGTCGGTCGTCATATTTTAATAATGAAAAGGCTACAACGGGTGTTGCTAGTTTTTTGCGCCTTTCTTAAAATATCCCAAGGGGGGAAAGGGATTTTATGAGAAGTTTTTTTAAGGCTGTTTCACTTAAACGCAAAATTGCGGTAGGTTTGCTTGCCGCGCTGTTTTTAGGTTGTGCGGCGTTTATGGGTTTTTCCGCCCTTACGAGCAGAACGGAAACTGCTTCGGCTACTAATGTAAATACGCGAATAATTAATTCGGGTTCGTCTTCTGATACGACGTGGATTTATTCGGCAAATAACAGTAACGCTTTTGCTCCGGCGTCGGCAAACGGTGCGGTGTTGAACCTTGTCGTTCACCCTAACGTTGCGGACGGGTCGGTATCATACAGGTCGTTTTACGTATCTTTTGCTCCCGACAGCTCTGCAAGTTCCGGTTTCGTTTGGGGCCAAAGTACGACTTACGGGCTTAATTCGGGCAGATTCATGATCGAGTTCATGGTAAACGAGGACATCAACGGCATATATACGCAGTATCACGTTCCTAACGGTGCCGGCGGCTCGTATTCTACGGGGTACATGCAGCTTTCTCCGAACATTTGGAATGCAGGTGCGACTGTCTCTCAAATGCCGTATTTTACGTTAAACATCGTAATGGCACAATTTAGCGGCGTTTGGGACGTAGTTATAAACGACAGAACGGACTTATCGCTTGTTACGCGTATTGCCGCTAACGGATGGGGCGCTAACGGTTTTTCGGCTTTTATCGGTCCGGACTACTTTACGGCGGGAAGATATAACTTTGCAGTCCGCAATAAGTCTGACCTTTCCGCGGTAATTAACAAAATAGACGTTTATTACGGCGGATGCAGGGCGATAGATTCGGCAGAAAACACTTATATTCAGGCGCGCGCAACCCGTTGGGTAACCCCATATGCTGCAAGCGCTAACGCATACGGTACGATTGAAGGATCACTTGTTCAACTTAACGATCACGGCGGATACGTCGATTTTGCGTTTTTATTTACGTCACGTCCTTATACGGGTGGGTACCCGATAATTTCAATAGCGTTTTCGCCTGACGGTACGTGCTATTTCAGCGATTCTGACGGTACGCTCGGCTCAAACGGTCGTTTTTACGTCAATGTAATGATAAACGGCGACAACGGAGGCATTTACGTTTCACCGCACTTTTACAAAGGAATGAGTGAAAGCAACAGTACATGGAAACTGCTCGGCACGCTCAACAACGGAGGTATTTTCGGTATAAGGTTCAAATTCGTTGCGGCGCAAGGCGGTTGGGGTTTCAAAATTTCCGACACGAGCGAGGCAACCACGTTTGATTTTACTTCAAATTTCCAACGATACGTAACGCAGTCCGCAGTAATGAGCGGCGGTTGCAGTATAAACGTCGGCGCTGCGGGATTTATGAACAACTGGTCTTCGAACTACGCAAGCGTTTACTGGATTACCAACCAAACGAGCGGAGCAAACCTTTACAACGGTTACGACGTGAGAACTAACAGTTCCGCAATAATGGAAGTTCTTACCGGCTCGCCTGCGGAAAGGGTAAGCTACTACGACGATGCGAATTCGCACTCTGCGGGGTCGTACCTTAACTACACTTCGGGCTTTAAGGCTAATTTCAGCGTCGTTCTTACTTCCGCAATTACGTCAGACCAGGCTATTCAAATTTGTTTCGGGCCGGACAATACCGTAATGAACGCCGGGACGACTAGTCAATCGGGCATAGGTTACGCGCACTTTACGGTGGTTATGACTTTACACAGCAACGGTAACCTGTACGCCACGGTTTACTATAAACTGTCAAGCAATACGTGGACGGAACTTGCGGGCACGGAATACGGTAAAATCAAACCGATTTCATTAACCAGCGGTTCAACTATCAATTTTACAATTGCCGTGCGCAAGTTAAACTCCGTTGCATATAACGGCAACTCGTCGACTTACGGACTTTTTGTTGACGACGTGCTTATTGACGCAACTAACTTCAATTCGTTGTTTAACAGCAGGTCACCTAAATTCGTTACGGGAACTAATAAAAATATAGCGATTACGGCAGATGTAACCAACAGTTTTTCAAATTTCCCCGGAAACGTTTATTTGTTAAGCGTGGCTGCGGATACTTCGGCTAAAACGTTTACTTCGGTAAATACGGCGACGATTTGCGACGTTTCAACGTCGAGCACTTATAACACGGCGGCGGATACGGTTTCGGCTACCGGTGGAATTTATTACTACGGTGCAACAAGCACGACTCAAAGCGCATACATAACGTTTGAATTTACCGCAAAATACACTACATCCGCGGGAATCGTCGCAGTACTTAACGCAACGTCCGCGTCGCCTACGACCGGTGCGGGTATCATTATAAACAGCAGCAGCGGTATAAACATTATAGTCGGAAATAACAGCAGCAACTATACAGTCACAAGGAAAAATCCGTTAGCAAACAACACAACTTACACGTTCCGACTTACGGTTGCAAAGTCGAGTTCGCTCGTTTACGTCGGCGTTTGTATAGTAAACGGCTCAACGGTTACGTACAGTATGGAAGCAGTGGGAGAAGCGGCGATAAATACGTCTTCGTACACAATTTATCTCGGTGGCGCAAGCGGTTCGGTATCGTTTAATACTATAACTAACCACCGCGCGGCGTTCGATAACAACGGAACGGTGACGAGTCTTCGCTTTACGACAACTGCCGTAACCGCTCCGTCAATAACGGGTGTAGCGACTTACTACACCGGCTACTGGTACAAAGGCGGCACGTTTAATTCGACAAACAAACGTACACCTGGCGCATCAACCGGAGATACTTCTTCGGCGGTTTACGTCAGAAAAGATATGATGAGCAATACCACGCAGATATCGGCACAGCTTAACGCCGTAAGTTCGGGCGCACTCGTGGCGAAGTCGGGACTTTGGAGAGATTCGGTGTCCGGAAGTATGTCTACTACAAAGGGTTACCTTGCGTTTATGCACAACATGAGTAAAACCTTATACAACTCGCTTGAAAGTGCGGTAAGTTCGGGTAAAATTACAGGATTTAAAATACACGTTTTATTCGGAAACAGCAGCGGTACAAACGTAACTCCGACTGCGACATCGGGTAACCCCGGGTCAATAAATTGCAAGCTAAAAGCAACTTGCGTTGATACGGAAGAAAAGACGAAACTTATTTACGGTGCGGATTCAAACAACTATTCGTTCGTTGGGTACATAGGAATAGGTGTCGCGAATAAGTCCGTAATTTTCCAAAGCGTTTTGTGTGTGGAAATAATTCAGCTTGACGGAACGCATACTTACGTATTATCGAATTATAGTTCAAGCACGGGTCAACAATCGCTTAAAGGCGCTGCGACTACCGCATTAACAACTTATTCAGGGACGCTTACCGCAGCACAGAAAGCCGCGATAGCGAATTATAAATAAGAAAAGACGAACAATACTTTTAAGGAGAGAAGGCGAAATGCAAAAGTTCAAGTATGAAAAGCCTTTAATAGAAATATATTTAAGACCGGAAGGCGAAGAAGACGTTTTGGACTTCATCGGAACCAGCCCGAACGCAGGCGGAGGCAGCGGTAACAGCGGCGGCGCGGGTAGCGGCGGCGACTTCAACAATTAGTAGGTTTTGCAGTTTAATTGCGCCGATAAAGTGCTTAAATAAGCTGAAAGTGTACCCTTTGGCAAGCTTAAAAGTATATTTTCGGAATATATGATAAGGTAATAAAACTTAAACCCTTGCGATAGCAGGGGTTTTGTTTTTTAGTAACTTTGCTTAACGTAAAAGTATTTTAGTCCGTACATTTAAAAACGGCTTTTCATACGGGGCAAAATGTACCTAAATGGCTGAAATTAATTTTTTCTTAAATTTTATATTGAACGGCTTTACTCTTTATAGTATAATAATCATAGGGACAATATCGAATAAATTTCTAGCGTTTTTGCCGTATCGCATGTCGAAACAAAAAAAGGTTTCGGCTGGGTTATGGTTTTAAATGCTATAAATTGATTGCATCTTGGGAAAATCTTTATTGATAGGGGGATGTTATGAAAGCCTTAAATAAAAGATTATCTACATTCAGAAAGGTAGCGGTTACCTGTCTTTTCGCATTGCTTTTGCTTTGCGGGGCAATGTTTGCTCTTGCTCAATCGAACAAAAAGGCTGACGCAACCGAGTGGGGGACTTTTGCGATTTCCCCGGACGGTGCTCAGGCGTGGAGCTGGTGGGACAATAACGGCGGTAATTATATACCTGCGAGCACGTACGGGACAATGTTCAACATCGAAATCGCTCAGGCTTCGATTTTGAACGAGCACAGATTTATGGATATGTCGGTTTCGCCGACAAACTCAATGCTTTGGCTCGGTGCGGGCGACGTTTTCGCTAACGAACCGCAGGGCAGCGGAAGATTTTTACTCCGCTTTATGTTCAATATGGACAATAAGGGTATTTACGTCTTTATTTACTTGCCGAACGGCGGTACGGGCGTAAATTACCTTATGAACGTGGCAAACGGCATTTGGCCGGACGCAGGCTACGGTAGTCCGTTTAACTTAAGCCTTCGCATTATTCAGGTAAACGGTGTTTGGGACTTATACATAAACGACCACAGCGTAAACGGTGAATTGGGCAACGCATTTTCGACTTACGTCGGCGGTGCGGCGGTTGCGGCGAACAACGGTGTGAATTATACCGTATCGAATCCGCAGTCGGCTACAACGAAACAATACTACGTTGCAACCGGTACGTCGCGCGCAATTACCGATGAAGAAATAGTTGACTTGCAGTCTCGCTTTAAAATGATGTCCGCTTACGCTGCGGGTATTACGTCTTACTACGGCGCAGCCGGGGAACTTAAAACTTTCTCTGCGTTCGGCGGATACTTCGATTTGAATCTTGACGTAAGAAATCGCCCGTGGACGGGTTATTGGTCGCAATTCCAGGTAGGTTTTTCACACGACGCTACTGTGCCGTTTGATTATAACGATACGAATATCGACGGTTCGAGATTCTACTTCAACTTTATGATAAATCCGAACGGCGTTTTGTATGTTGCTCCTCACTTTGAATATTCTACGGGCGACGTCAACGATTGGGCGGAAGTTACGTCGTACGACGCCGCGCCTATTCGTTTGCGCTTTGCGTTTATGGCGAGAAGCGGCGGCTGGGGATTATATATCATAGCGAACGATTCTATCGTGCTTGACTATACCACTCAGTTTATTGCCAAAGTCAATCAAAACACCTTTATGGCTGATATAGGAACTTCCGCTCCTAAAATAAATATCGGTACCAGGGGCAACCAGAATATGGGCTTCTGCAACTACGCCGACATTTACTTCGTAAACGGTGCGGAATTCAACGGTTACGAAACGAGGGTAAATCAATCTGCGCTTATGGAAGTGGTTATCGCTTCGCCGGCAACCAAAACTTCGTATTACGACGACGCGAAGCCGATTGCTCAGGGAAAATCGTTTATCGATATTCCCGCAAATACCGCTTTTGACGTAAGCTTTAACGTTGAACTCGCTGCGGCGCTTACTTCCGAACAGAAATTCTACGTTTCTTTCGGACCCGACGCCGTAGTTATGGACAACAATGCGTCGAGAACAGATACGGGTGCAAATCACTTTATGGTTGCCGTTTCGGTTAATACCGACGGTATAATGCGTGCGCAGATTTTATATAACGATCTTAACGGCAATGCGGTTAAACCGCTTAACGACATTTCGCTCGGTAATGCCGGCGCCTTTGCAAACCTTGCCGGCGCTCAATTCGGTGTAACCATCGGGTTCCACAAAGTTAATACGGCAACGTCCGCCGATAACTACTGGGGCATTTACTTAAACGGTCAGTTGCTTGACGTAATTAACTTCGCTTACATTATCCACAGGGCCGGTACGGGCTTTATGGAAGGGGCAAACAAAAACATTGCGATTTTAGTTGATTCGTCAAACGGTTTCGGAACTTTCCCCGGTAATATCTATCTTACAGGTATTTTCACCGTAGCTCAAACCGCTACCGCTACCGGAACGGTCGTTTCGGTTGCCGACCTTAAAACGGTTGCGGGTACGGACGTTTTTGCGGACAGCGTTTCGCTTAACAAAAATACGGCGTACTACTACAATGCTACTTCCGCAACTGAAAGCAACGACGTTATTTTCAAAACTACGATTAACTATGTTAAAAACGATAATTACGAATATACGATAATGCTCCGTACGGTTACCGATCAGGAAAACGGCGTTCCGACTTTTGTAATCAGAAACAACGTTTTGTACCTCGGCTCGATTAATTCTAACGGTTCGCAAAGCACTTTCATTATGAGAAGCGCACCGCTTACCGGCGGAGTGAATTACGAAATTGACTTTGCTGCACTTACCGTTTCAAACGATACTTCTAAGACCTTGCTTTCCGCAAGAATTATCGAAGTTAATTCGGGTACGGTAAGGGCTGCCGCCGAATGTGTGTACGAACTAAGTAAAAGTGCCGACTACGGCGTGGTATTAGGCGCAGGCGGAACTACCGCGGTAACCTTCAATTCGCTTTCGCACAGAGTTAAATTTACGGATAAAACGGGTGCGACTGAAATTTCTTCCGCAAGATACCTTGACGGTGAAACGGGTGCCGCTGCTCCTGCAAGTACGCTTGCTCCGTCAGTTACGAACTATACTTTCCGAGGATGGGAGGATGACAGCCACGTCGCCTACGTTGCGGGTAGTCCCGTAAAAGCGACTAAAACTTACAAGGCGGCTTACAATTTTACGGCGACAAGTCTTATTACGGCGGAAATAAATACCAAACAAGTTAAATATGCTCCGACTTCGCAGATTTGGCTCAGAAACGGTCAGGTCGGCGCGGCGATTATGTTTATTAACAACCTTTCAAACTCTTTCTACGAGTATCTTGACGGTCAGGTTGCGAACGGAAATATCACTTCTTATAAAGTAGGTACGCTTATTACAAACAAAACGCTTACCGAATTAACTATGGTGGTAGGCGCAAGCGGCGTCGCTAAATACGAATCCACGGGTTATTTCTTAAACGACTCGGCAAAAGACGCAAAAGTAAGATATATCGCAAGCGGAATTTACAATATTCCTTCCGCTAATTACGGAACGACGCTTACTTCACGCGTTTACGTTGAAATTACACAAACCAACGGCGAAGTCGTTTATGCGTACGGTACGTTTAATCGCGGTAGTTTAAGCAATGCGGCAAAAATTGCGATTGAACAGGACGCTGTTTACTATACCCCGGCGCAACGCACGGCGATAAGTGCTTTTATCGTGGGTTAAGGAGGGAATTAAAATGAAAAACGTTCTTAATGATAAGAAAATCAAAAATTACGAAAAACCCTCTGCTGAAATGTTTTATTTTGCCAACAAACCGCTAAACGTTTTATTCGTTTCTCAAGGAGACGGTCAAGGAACGGTTGACGGCGGCGGTTGGGGAGATATGAACGACAACAACAACGGATAATTTGCCAACAAAACAAATCAGTATGGCGCATTAAATTTTGACAATACAATGATAAGGGAATCACAATTATGAAAAAGACAATTAAATTGTATTTAACAGCCTTTTTAACCGCTCTTTTACTTGCTATGGCTACGCTTTTCGGTTTAACGGCATTTAAGGTTCAGGCGAACGCAGAAGAAGGCACGGCTACGACTACGTACTCGTGTAGTTCTACCGCTTTCCAAAGACTTGTTGCCGTTGAAGGAACTGCGCCGAACAGGAAAATAACGGTTGAAGTTGCCATTTACTGCTTGCTTCCG
>JAXFZW010000065.1:0-2818 GCA_034184645.1 Clostridia bacterium
GTTTTCGGTTGAAACACCGCCCCATCCGGTAAGTGAAGCTGTTTGAGGTAGGTCGGAAATAGCGATGTCTGCAGTACCGAATTCAAAAGAACCGTTTGTTATACTGCTATCGTCATTTTCGACTTTTTTGTAAACCGTGTCTTCTTCGGCAGTCGTTTCGCCGCATGCCGATATAAAAAACAAAGTAAAGGATAGTAAAAATAAAAGAATAAATGCAATTATGCTTTTGAATTTTACGGATGCTGTTGATTGTTTCTTGGTCATAAACTCACCTTTATTTATATTTCTATAATAACTTTTAATATTATACATTATTTTAAAATGAAAATCAACTTTTGAGCCAAACAATTTTTTATAAAAATAATATATTTGTTGTTATTTTAATAAAAATACAAAAACTATAAATAATTTATTCAAAATTTATTTCTTATGGCAGGTTTAATAAAAAATAAAAATTCAAAATCGATAATTGTACGCATTATTGCAGGTGCATTTACCGGGCTTATAAATGGATTATTCGGTGGTGGTGGGGGAATGTTAATTGTTCCCGTGTTGGAAGAATTACTTGGGTATGAAAGAAAATCTTCTCATGCAACAGCGATATTGATAATTTTGCCATTATCGATTGTAAGTGGAATACTTTACGCGGTTTTTGGAAGTTGTGATTTTAATATAATTCTTCCGGTTACTTTCGGTGTTGTCGCGGGAGGTGTCGTAGGGGCGTTATTACTTAAAAAAATCTCACGTAAAACCGTTGGATTGATTTTTGCTTCGGTAATGTTGTTTGTAGGACTAAGAACGTTAGTATTTTAATTATGATTTTAGGTTTAATTATTTCAGGCATAATAGGTGGTTTACTTGGTGGAATGGGTATGGGTGGGGGTACTCTTCTGATTCCGATAATAACCATTTTGTTTGGGGTGGAGCAACATGTTGCCCAGGCGGCAAATTTAATATCCTTTATCCCGATGTCGATTGTTGCAATATATATTCACAGTAAAAAGGGACTGTTAAAAATTGAAGGTGTTTTACTTATAATAATCTTTGGAATTATTTTTTGCGTAGTAGGGTGTTATATAGCAAGTATCATCAACGGGCAGATTTTAAAAAGAATTTTCGGTGGATTTTTGATTTTACTTTCTTTTTATCAATTTTATAAAATTTTTATTAAAAAAAACAACTGAAATTTTTGTCTTTTTATAAAAAATAAACTCAATTTTGTTAAAATTTTCATTTAAAAAATCAAATTTCTGTTAATGATTTAAAATTTTTTGTTAAAATTTAACACAAAAAGGGTAAAATGCATTTTTTTTACTATATTATTATATAAAAAAGTAAAATTTGTATATGTACAATCATAAA
Organism: Clostridia bacterium; assembly: GCA_034184645.1. Classification (GTDB taxonomy): domain Bacteria; phylum Bacillota; class Clostridia; order Christensenellales; family Borkfalkiaceae; genus UBA1259. Next base: position 1,363 of record JAXFZW010000065.1, read on the forward strand.
ATACTATATTATAATTTAAAAAAATGTATAAGGAAAATTTTAATGGAAAATTTAGCTGTTATCGATTTAGGTTCTAACACTGCAAGGCTTCTTATCGTACATGTCAACGATGACGGATATTTTCAAATTGTCGATCAACTTAAAGAGGCGACAAGGCTTGGCGAAGGTATGGAGAAAGACGGCTTTTTAAAGCCCGCCCGTATTCAGGAGACCATAAAAACATTGAAAATGTTTAAAAAACTTTGTGACGCTTCGCACGTTGAACGAATTATTGCTGTTGCAACTGCCGCTGTAAGACGAGCCAAAAACCAAAGGAGTTTTCTTGATGAAGTTTCCGCAACTTGTGGAATTAAATTACGTGTTTTAAGTGCGGAAGAAGAGGCGATTTATGTTTATCGCGGCGTTATAAACACAATGGATGTACCGAAAGGTGTTATCCTAGAAATCGGTGGCGGAAGCACTAAAATCGTTTACTACAACAGAAGAAGTTTGCTAAATTATGCCACACTTCCTTTCGGCTCTATAAATCTTTATGAAATGTTTGCAAATCAAGGTCTTACACCTGAACAGCAATCTCAAAAGATTTATGAATTTTTTACCGAACAATTAAAGCAAATAGAGTGGCTTAAAGAGGTTGACCCCGAAGTTCAGCTTATCGGTGTGGGCGGCTCTTTCAGAAATCTTTGCAGAATTACAAAGATAATGAAAAAATATCCGCTTAAAACTATTCATAACTACGTTATATCGGATGAAGACTTTAATCACGTTTACGGTCTTTTGAAGTGTCTTGATATGGATACGAAGAAGAGAATAAAAGGTCTTTCGGCGGATAGGGCGGATATTTTACCTGCTGCGCTTGCGGCTGTTGCTTCTTTTAAGGATTATTTAAGTCTTAAAGACGTTGTAATTAGCGGAAGCGGACTTCGTACAGGTCTTTTATTTAACTATGCTATGCCTTCTACGATAGACAAGCCCGTTTCGGACGTGTTGACGTACAGTCTTGTATCGTTGGCGGAATTTTTCGGATGTGATTTAAAGCATACGGAACATGTAGTTAATCTTGCTGTTCAACTTTTCAAGCAGTTAAGAGTGTTACATAAATTCCCGAGGCAATACTTAAAGATTCTCAAAGTTGCGGCATATCTTTATAACTCCGGAAATAAGGTTGCTTATTATAACTTTGAAAAGCACAGTGGTTACGTAATTCTTAATTCAAACATAAACGGTGTAAGCCATAGAGAGCTTGTTTTGGCTGCGTTTGTTGCGGCAAATACTTATATTGAAGACATCAATCCGTTTGACTGGGCAAAATATCATGATTTAGTGACCGATGAAGACGTTGACGTTGTTAAAAAAATGGGTGTAATTTTAAGAATTGCTTATTCTCTTGATAGGGGAATGACGAGCGCTGTAAGTAATTTAAATTGTGACATTTTGGGTGATTCGGTAATTATGA
>JAXFZW010000066.1:0-4265 GCA_034184645.1 Clostridia bacterium
ATAGACCCGGACAGACTGCGCGTGCTGGGCGTCATCCGCCCTACGGTGGAGATAGGAAGCCCCGTACATTTAATCGTCGCGTACGTTAAAACGTCAACCGGATTGCTTACGATAACGTAAAGTGCGTGCGGTGCGATTTTCGCAACCCCCGGCATAACGCTTTTGAGAATACCTACGTTTACTTTGGCAAGGTCGAGCCTGGTTTGGTCGGGACGACGTGCGATACCGAAAGTAACAATTACAACGTCAGCACCTTTAACGTCCTTATACTCACCACTCCATACTTTGACCGAAGGTTCACAAGCGGCGCATTGAGAAATATCAAGCGCTTCGCCTTCCGCCTTTTCCTTATTGATGTCAACCAGCACGATTTCCGAACAAATGCCCGAAAAAGCCATTGTGTAAGCGATTGTCGCGCCTACGTTTCCCGTGCCGAGAATAGCGATTTTTCTCTTTTTCTGAACCATTTTGCCGATTTTCTCCTATTATAAAATCACTATAAACAATAATACAACTTTTACGGCGGATTTGCAAGTATTTTTACCGTCAGAATTTTTTGTCGATAAAAAATTTTTTCGCAAAAAAATACAAATTTCCCGCCCCTAAAAAAATTACCGTCGTGCCGTCGAAATCATCAATTATTCTTTTAAGATTTTTTATGTTTTTAGCGTAAAAAACATTTTTTGAAGACTTGCTTTTAAGCGATAAGTAAAGAGAGTATGCGTCGCCTTGACTATCGTAAGTTTCCCTTGCGGGATAAGTCTTGTAAATAACGCAATCAACGTTTTTCAACGCGTCCGAAAATTCGTCTTTTAACGTTTTGGTTCTCGAATACGTATGCGGCTGAAAAACAAATAAACTTTTTTCGGAAAACACAGGTATTACCGAACTTATTTCATTTGGATGATGCGCATAGTCGGCGTAAAGTTTTTTATTGCCGTATTCTCCTAAAAATTCCGTTCTGCGCTTAACAGAAGTAAAATTTTCAAGTGATTTTTTTGCAATACCCGGCGACACACCCAAAGTTTGTGATGCGGCGTATGCCGCAAGAGCGTTATACACGTTATATCTGCCGGGGACTTTAAGCCGCACCCTGAATTTTTTTACCCCGCCGACGGTAAGCGTAAACGAGTAGCCGTTTACACCCTTTTTTAGGTTCTCGGCCCTGTAAAAGGCTTTATCGGTAAACCCGAAGGTAAGCGACTTACCGTTTGACAAATATGCGCAGTTTTTGTCGTCGGCGTTTATTATCTTAAAAGAATTTTCCGAAAACTTTTTATACGTTTGCTTTAAGTCGTTTTCGTCCTTATAACTGTCGACGTGATCAAAGTCCGTGTTCATTATAACGGACACAGTCGGGTAAATATCGAGAAAGTTCTTTTTGTATTCGCATGCTTCGGTCACCGCAACCGCTTTGTCTCCCGCTAAAAAATTACCGAAAACGCTGTCTTCGCCGCCTATAAACGCAGTCGGGGCTTTTCCGCTTTCCGCCAAAACGTGCGCAAGCATTGAAGTCGTCGTCGTTTTTCCGTGGCAACCGGCAACGGCAATCACGTTTTTGAAATCGTTTAAAATCACGCCTAAAAATTCGCTTCTTTTGTAAATATCCGTTCCCGACTTTTTCGCCTTTAACAGTTCGGGGTTGTCGTCGGAAATTGCGGATGAATAAACTACGGCGTCCGCGCTTTTAAAATTATTCTCAGAATGCCCGACATATATTTTTACGCCGATTTTTTTTAACGACTCGGTGTTTTCGCTCTTTTCCCTATCGCTTCCCGATACTTTTTTACCGTGAAAAACGCAATACTTGGCGATTGCGCTCATAAAAGCACCGCCGATTCCTATCAAATAAACTTCCTTAATATCACAAAATAACCGTTTTTTCATAAATTATTATACGGTTAAAACAAAATTTTTGTTAAAAAATCAAAAAAAAAGAAAATTTTTTAAATTTACCTATTGAAAAGGTCAAATTACTATGATAAAATATCATTAAAGTATATGATAAGGAAGGTGCAGAAATGAAAATCACAGACGTTAGGGTTCGCATCGTCAAAAAAGACGACAGCAAACTCAAAGCGGTCGCTTCCGTAACCTTCGATGAATGTTTTGTCGTTCACGACATTAAAGTAATCGAAGGCAACGAAGGGTATTTTATTGCAATGCCCAGCCGTAAAGCAAACGACGGCGAATACAGGGACATTGCTCACCCTATCAAACCGGAAACGAGAGAAGAACTTATTAGAGTTATTCTTGACGCTTTTGAAACGGAAAGGCAAAAACCACAGGAATTTTAATCCGCACCTATCGGGAAACCGATGAACAGAAAGTAAAAACCACCGAAATTTCGGTGGTTTTTTATTTTGCTTATTACCCTTTTTACTTATACACTTTTGCGGCGACGTCATTTAAAAAGTTTAACGAGTCGAAAAGTTCGCTTTCCTTATCGAAGTCGTTTTTATACACTTCCAAAAGAACGGCTCCGTCAAACCCGACGTCCTTTAAGCGGGAAAACAAGTCGTAAAAATCGGTAAGTCCCCTGCCGGGTAAACACATTTTCCCGTCCGCTGTATAATCGGAAACGTGTACGGTCACTATATCGCCCGCCATTTCGTCGATAAAGTCCTTATAACTTATTCCGCTTTGTCTTGCCTGCTTAATGTCAAGCGTGCCTTTAAGCCCGGACGTTCTTTTTTTGATTTCGGAAAAGAACCCGAGATAATTGTAATAGCCCCAATGAACGTTTTCGTATGCAAGCGTCACGCCTTTTATTGCGCACTCGTCTATAATCCTTTGGGTTATTTTACCTACCCTGTCGTAGTCAATGACAAAGGGTGTTTTTTTGAAACGTGCGCCGCCGTGAAAGGTATAATACTTTGCGCCAACTTGTTTTGCCACGTCCATCGCACCGGATAGCATTTTAAAAGAATCTTCCATCGCGCGGTCGTTATAACTGTAAAGTTGCGGCTCAAACTGCGTAGTCAAAACGTGGACGGAATTTATTTCCGTTTCGCCTTTTGATTTTTTTAAAAGTTTTCCGAACTTTTTATTATACTCGCAATAAGATTCAAGAAATATTTCGGCGGTTTTTACACCGTTTCGGTTTAAAAATTCTAGCGCCGACTCGGTGTGGTATCTTCCGAAAAGTGACGCAGTCGATATGCCCGTTTTCATTTTTTACTTACTGTATTTTCGGCTCTATCAATCCCAAATCGCCGTCGTTACGACGGTAAACAACTTGCACAGTCCCCGTTTTTGCCTCCAAAAACACGTAGAAGGAGTGCCCTAAAAGTTCCATTTCCTCGGCGGCCTCGCTTACAGTCATGGGCGTAAGTTTAAACTGCTTTTGTTTAACAACTTTACCCGTTTTTTCGTCTTCGTATCTGCCGTTATCGAATTCCGCACCGAAGTTAAATGCAGAGTTCTTTTGGTTTTTGTCAAAACGGGTTCTGTACTTCCTTATTTGTCCTTCAAGCTTTGGAAGAACTACGTCCAAATCGTCGTAAAAATTATCCCCTGATGCGGTTGCCCTGACGAGTTTTCCGAGATAGTCGAGCATAACTTCGACCGTGAGCGTGTTGCCTTCCTTTTTAAATACCGCTTTCGTCTCCGCACCGCCGTCAAAGTACTTGTCGAGTTTTGAAAGCTTTTTTTCGGCAAGTTCCTTTAACTTGTCGCTTACAGTACAATTCCTTACCGTGATTTCTACTTTCATAATAATTCCCCCTTTTTATTTATTCTTCGGAAAAAACGAATTCGCCGTCTGCGGCGTCGATTTTTACCGTTGATTTTTCAGTTAGTTCGCCACGCAAAATACGTTCGCTGAGTTTGTCTTCGATACTGTGCTCTATTACCCTTTTTAACGGCCTTGCACCGTAATGATCGTCGTAGCCCTTTTCGCTTATTAAATCCATTGCGGCAGGAGTTATTTCCATGTTTACGTCCATGACAGCAAGGCGTTTTTTAAGGTTTGCGAGCATAATAGTCGCTATCTTCGCCGTATCCGCTTTCGTAAGCTTGTTAAATACGATTATGTCGTCGATACGGTTTAAAAACTCCGGACGGAACTTTTCACGCAAGGCGTCCATATACTTATCGGACATCTTTTCGTAATCTGCCTGACGGCTACCCGTAAAGCCGAGCGTTGCGGTTTTTGAAATTTCACCCGCGCCGACGTTACTCGTCATGATTATTATGGTATTTTTAAAGCTTACCGTTCTTCCCTTACTGTCGGTAAGTCTTCCGTCGTCCAATAATTGAAGCAT
>JAXFZW010000067.1:0-4974 GCA_034184645.1 Clostridia bacterium
AGCGCAACTACCGTTCCTGCGAGCGCAGCGTAAAAATTTCCGCCCGTGGAGTAAAAAATGAACGGAAAAGTCATTGCCGAAAGGACCGCGTAAGGCACGTAGTAAAGTAAACTTCTTAAAAACCTTGACGTTATTTTTTTTCTGAATATAACCAAAGGGAAAAATCTTATCAGGTAAGTGACTGCCGCCATCGTAAAAACGAGTAGCAACATGTGTAAAACTCTACTCATTTTTTTCTCCTTCTTCCGCTAAAATCTGATCTTCGTTAGTGCGATTATCTTCCGTCAACTCATCTTCCTTTATCGGAAAAATAAGTGCCGCAATAATTGACGTTGCAAGCGCGCAAATAACGATTGCAATCCCTTTTGAAACGTGTTCGCGAAGGAAAGGAACAAAGTAAAAAAGGCAACTTAAATCGGCACTTATTCCAACTGTAAACAGCACGCTTTTTGACTTTTTGGCAGGCGGAATGATTATCGCAATGAACATGGCGTAAAGAGCAATACCGAGTGCCGCCTGAATTTTAACGGGTAAAACGTCGCCTGCAAGCGCACCTAGAAGCGTACCTATCGTCCAACCGCAGTAAGGAAGTACGGACAGGGCGAAAAAGTATTTTGTGTTTATTTGTTCTTTATGTGAAACCGCCACCGCAAAAATTTCGTCCGTAATAAATGGTGCAAGAAGCAGTCTTTTGCCTACGGTAAAAGAACTGTCCATTTTTTGCGTTAGTGAAACGCCCATCAAAAAATACCGTGAATTTATCACGAGTTGCGTAAGCATTATTTCCGCAAACGAACCAAGCACCGCAATAATTGAAATACCGGCAAGTTGTCCTGCGGACGTAAGGTTTGTCATTGACGTTAAAAGGGTTATGTAAAAGGGAATGCCGTAAAGACTTGCCTGAACGCCGAACGCAAAAGAAACCGAAAGGTATCCTAAACCTATCGGCAGCCCGTCTTTTAATCCGTTTTTGAATGTAAGCGTTTGAGCGTTTTTCATAAGCAATTTAATTGTAGCACAAAAAAACTTTAAGATAAAGCGAATTTAACGCTTGCCTTTTACAAATAAATAAATTGCGACCGAATTACGCATATTAAAGTATTGAAAATGAAAAAAATCAAAAAAAGAAAGCTTATAATAACTTTTTCCGTAGCGGCTATAATTTTATTGTCCGTTTTGTCAGTGATTTTTAACGGCGGCAAAGCGTTTGCGGAGTTGCCGTTTTACGATGCAAAAAACACCGTCTTCGTACTGCGTGCGGAGTTTACCACAGATTATTCAACTTCTTCGCCCGAAAGAAAGCACAACGTATTTATAGCGGCAAAAAGTCTTAACGGTGCGTTTATCGACGTAAACGCGGAGTTTTCTTTTAATAAAAGGGTTGGCGCTCGAACCGAACAAAGGGGATACAAAAGCGCAAAAATAATCGTAAACGGCAAGTTTACCGACGGCGTCGGCGGCGGAGTGTGTCAGGTTTCTACGACGCTTTATAACGCCGCGCTGCTTGCAGGGCTTAAAATAACCGAAAAGCACGATCATACGCTTGCCGTAAGTTACGTTGAACCGTCTTTCGACGCTATGGTGTCGGGTGGTTCGGACTTGAAGTTTGCAAACACAACGAAGTCGCCGATTTATATTAAAACGAGTGCGGACGGAAACAAACTTACGGTAAAAATTTACGGCGAAAAACAAACGCAAAAAATAACTCGCAAAAGCGTAATAGTCGGTCGAGTCGAACCGAATTTTGAAAAGGTAAACGACGAAAAAGGTGAATACCCCGAACTTACAGTCGGTCAGGAAAAAGTAATTTCCGCAGGTAAAAATGGAATAAAAAGCGAAGGCTACCTTGTAAAGTCTGTAAACGGAAAAATCGTGAGCGAAAGAATAAGAAGAGATTACTATGCTCCGATTCCGGGGCTAATCGTAGTCGGCACAGCAATTAAACCGCAAACCGAAAACGGACTTGTTTTGGCAATTATGTAAATATAGTGTAGTTATGTAAACAAAATAAAGATAGTCAGAAAAAAACACGCCACACACAGATAAAGTGCGAGGCGTGTTTAAGTTTAAAATTTTTTATTATTACCATGTAAAGAATAATAAAAATTTTAAGATATAATCTTAAATATGACAAAAACTGTCAATTAAGTATGTAAAAAGCACGTATTATGCAAACGTTAATGAAATTGACGCTTTTGCGTTTGCGTATTATTACGTAGCGGAAGAGTACGGCTTTATTCCTACAGACATCGGCGTGCCGCCGCACTACCGTAAAACCATGGCAAAATATATAAGAAAAAACTTCGGAATCAAGCACGGCGTTTTTAAGAAAAAGTACGACAGGTTTTTCACTTAATACCGTTCAATAATTGAAAAACACTTTAATTTATGATATAATTTTGCCGTCAACGACTTATCAAAATAGTTAAAAACTGAAATGGCTTTAAAATAACCGTAACACGGTCAAGTTTTAATGGGGTGTTAAACAGTTTAATAAAACGGAGAAATATAAAATGAAACGTATAAGAAGTTTAGTGGTATTCGTGCTGACGTTTATAGTTTCTGTAAGCCTTATTGCTTGCGGGAAAGACGACGTTGAAACAGTAAAGTTTGAAAGTTGGAACGAATGTGAAGCATTAACAAGTTTAACGACGTACGTCAACACCGTCACCGACGAAAATTCCGAAAATTATATTCCGGAAGAAGACAGAATAGCAGTATTTGACATGGACGGAACGCTTGCATGCGAAACGTATTATACTTATTATGATACGATGATGTTCATTGAGTATTGTACGGTTGATCATCCCGAAAAAGTTTCTAACGAATTAAAAGAACTTGCGGAGTCGATTCAGCCCGGTTATCTTGCGGATGAAAATTTAGCGAGAAATTTTGCCAAAGCGTATGCGGGCATGACCGTGAACGAGTTTTATGATTACGTCGTGTCGTTCGGAAAAAAATATACGCAAAGTTTCAATAACATGCGTTATATTGACAATTTTTATTTGCCAATGGTTGAGTTGGTACATTTTCTTTACGAAAACGACTTTACGGTTTACGTTGTCAGCGGAACGGAACGAACCACTACGCGCGCTATCGTAGCAAATTCACCCATAAAGGATTACGTAACGTCAAACCACGTGATAGGCACCGATTTTGAAGTGAAGGTCAAAGGACACGAAACCGAATCGTCAAATATGAATTTTAAATATGAAAACGGCGACGAATTAGTTTTAACAGGCGGTTTTGTGCAAAAAAACCTCAATGCAAACAAAACAATTTATATTGAAAGGGAAATCGGTAAACGTCCGGTGCTTGCTTTCGGAAACAGCGGCAGCGATACAAGTATGATGAACTATGCGATTGACGAAAGGAATCAATACCTTGCCAAGGCGTATATGATCGTAGCGGACGACGACGTTCGCGAATGGGGTACGCAAAATTGGCAAACAAAGTCGGCAGAGTATAGGGCAAAAGGATACGTCCCCATTTCAATGAAAAACGACTTTGCTAAAATTTATTCGGACGGCATCACAAAAGCCGCAATACAGTATCACTCTTAAATTTTGTAGGGCAAAATAATCTAAATAATACGGGATAGGTATTAGGTTATCCCGTATTTTTTTTATAGTTAAGTAATTTGTAAACTTGTGTGTACAACAAGCTTTATTATCTTTAAAATCCGACTGAACAGATAACCGTTTGCGTGACAGCAAATACCAAAAGTAAAAGGCACCGTAAGGTGCCTTTTACTTTTGGTACTCCCTGCGGGAATCGAACCCACAACTAGCCCTTAGGAGGGGCTTGTTATATCCATTTAACTAAGGAAGCAAAGATTATCAATCGTAGCGTTAAACGGATATAACTTGTTAACGACAAACCGAAGAGTTTGCGTCGTCGGGCATGGTCCCGACATATCCATTTATACTTCCGAAAAAGATTTTCAGCTTGCAAAATTAAACTAAAAACAAAGCTTAAAGTTGCCGCCAAATTGAGTGCTTAAAATAAAAAACTGTATTTTTATAAAAGCAAAAGTAGTATAGCACAAATTTTTGAAAACTGCAACAGAAAAAGGAGGTTTAGCATTATTTTTTCAAAACCGGTATAAAAAACGCGAAAAAGGTAAAACTCAAATAAGCAAAAGAGGGTTGCCTTTTATAGCGGACGGTTAGCGCAAAATTTTTCCGATACATATAATAATGTAGGAAATAATCAGCGCAAAAGAGGAAATATGATTAAACGTGGAGAAATGTATTATGCCGATTTAAGTCCTGTCGTGGGTAGCGAGCAAGGAGGTGTGCGCCCTATACTGATAGTTCAAAACGACACGGGCAATAGGTACAGTCCTACGGTAATTGCGGCGGCGATAACCAGCAAGCTGACCAAGGCAAAACTTCCCACTCATATTGAAATACAGGCAACCGACGTCGGACTGCCAAAAAATTCAATCGTACTTTTAGAGCAAATAAGAACTCTCGATAAACGCCGCTTAAAAGAGCGCATAGGTGAACTACCCGGAACTACGATGAAACGCGTCGATACCGCACTTTTAATAAGTTTAGGTTTCGGGGAAAAGTCCGAAGGGAAATCCGTTTGACATAACGCTGTTATCAAAACGCATTAAAAGTAATAAAAAAATTTAATAAGCATAAACTAAAAAAGAAGGCGGCCGTCGGTCGCTTTATTTTTTATAATCATTTTTATCAAAATAATGAAGACAAAAAGAAAAATAATATTTAAGTCGGCAGCGGTTATATGTTCGCTTTTATTTGTGTTTACGGTAACATTTTTTGCCCAAAGAATTATATATCCGCTGTCAGACTACAAAAACGAAATAATAAGCGCGGCAAAACGGTATGATATTTTACCTACTCTCGTGTTTTCGATTGTAAAAACCGAAAGCGGGTTTGACCCCGACGCCGTGAGCAGTAAAGGAGCGGTAGGGCTTATGCAACTATCCGAAAGTACGGCAAA
>JAXFZW010000068.1:0-3056 GCA_034184645.1 Clostridia bacterium
AGAGGTAAAGAAGTCGTACGCCTTCGTGCTGTCCTTTACGGTATTGTCACTTGAGTTAAAATTCTTTTCGGTCATCTTTTTAAACGCCTTGCCGCGTTTAAAACATATAACAAAATCGTCGATTTGCTTTAATTCTTTTTCAACCGATTTAAGATCGATTTCGCCGTCAACCGTTATTATGTTGGTACGGCGTTTTTCACCGAAGTTGTTTTTGATTTCAAGCATTTCGTTTTTAACGATTTCCATCTGTTTTTGCTTGCTTTCAACGATTTCGGTGAGTTCCTTTATTCTCTTTTTTAACTGTTTTAACTCTTCTTCGAGTTTATATACTTCAAGTTTTGTAAGCCTTGCAAGCCTTAAATCCAAAATCGCAGATGCCTGAACGTCGGTAAGATCAAAACGTTTGCTCAATTTTTCCCTTGCGTCGGCGGTGTTTTCGGCACTTTTAATAATTTTTATAACTTCGTCGATATTTTTTACCGCAACGATAAGACCTTCAACTATATGAGCCCTTTCCTTTGCACGCTCCAAATCAAACTTACTGCGGCGAAGTATAACTTCCCTTTGATAATTTACGTAGTACGAAATTATGTCGAGAAGTCCCATCTGACGGGGCTTTCCGCCGGCAATCGCAACCATATTTATGCCGAACGAAGTTTCAAGTTCGCTGTTTGCATAAAGATAAGTTAAAATCTTTTTAGCGTCGGCGTCTTTCCTTAATTTAATTACCGCGCGCATACCGTTTCTGTCGGACTCGTCCACGACGTCGGCTATACCGCCTAAAATTTCCTTCTTTGTTTCCTTCATTTCGGAAATCTTTTTAAGAAGTTCGGCCTTGTTTACCTGATAAGGAAGTTCGGAAATAATAAGATTTTGTTTTTCGCCGTCCTTTTCAACGTTTACCCTTGCGCGGATTTTGATTTTACCCCTACCCGTTTTATACGCTTCTTCAAGACCTTCGCCGGCAACGATATAGCCGCCCGTGGGGAAATCCGGCGCTTTTATGTGCTTCATCATTTCCTTTAAGGAAATTTTCGGGTTGTCGATAAACGCCGCCGTGCCGTCGATTACTTCGGCAAGGTTATGCGTCGGAATATTACAAGCAAGTCCTACCGCAATACCCATTGCGCCGTTTACGAGAAGGTTGGGAAAACGCCCCGGCAAAGTCATAGGCTCGGTAGTAGAGTCGTCGAAGTTTAAATTAAACTTTACGGTGTCCTTATCGATGTCGCGCAAAAGTTCGAGCGATAACGGCGTGAGTCTCGCTTCCGTGTACCTATAAGCCGCCGCACCGTCGCCGTCAACCGTACCGAAGTTTCCGTGTCCGTCGATAAGCGGCATACGCATATTAAAGTCCTGCGCCATGTGAACAAGAGCGCCGTACACCGACGAGTCGCCGTGCGGGTGATATTTACCTAAACATTCACCTACGATTTTAGCACACTTTTTGTGCGGTTTGTCGGGCGTCAGACCCATGTCGTTCATGGCGTATAAAATTCTTCTTTGAACGGGCTTTAAGCCGTCTTCTACACGTGGAAGCGCCCTATCCAAAATAACGTCTTCCGCATACAAAAGCATTGAGTTTTTAAATACGTCGTCAAGCGAGTTTACTATTAAACCTTTATCTTTTTCCATAGTTTATCCTTATCTTAGCCTCGTTTCACGTTTTTGAAAGTGTCTTCACGGTTGAAATTTGCATGCTCGAAAATATACTCTTTCCTTCCGCCGACTTCACTACCCATTAAAAGCGTAATAAGCCTGTCGGCTTCCGCCGCATCGTCAACGCTTACCTGCATAAGCGTACGTTTTTCGGGGTCCATAGTCGTTTCCCAAAGTTGGGAAGGATTCATTTCGCCAAGTCCCTTATAACGCTGAATTTCATAGCCTTTGCCGACTTTTTCAATTTTCTTTTTAAGTTCCGCATCGTCGTAAGCGTACTCTTCAACCTTACCCTTAGAAACCTTGTAAAGGGGCGGCATTCCTATATAAACGTGCCCCTGCGTGACGAGTTCCTTCATATGACGATAGAAAAACGTCAGCAAAAGTATTCTTATATGTCCGCCGTCAACGTCGGCATCGGACAAAATTATTACTTTGTTATACTTTAAGTTGTCGATATTGAATTCCCTACCTATTCCCGTGCCGAGTGCGGAAATAATTGTGCGGATTTCTTCGTTTTGCAAAATAACGTCAAGTTTTTTCTTTTCAACGTTAAGAATTTTACCGCGGAGCGGTAATATCGCCTGATACTGCCTTACCCTTGCCTGTTTTGCGCTGCCGCCTGCGGAATCGCCTTCAACGATAAAAAGTTCGTTGAGTTCGGGTTTTTTGCCTGAGCATGCGGCAAGTTTTCCGACAAGGTTTTGCGCTTCGATACTTTTGCTTGCCCTTGCGATTTCTTTTGCCTTCCTTGCGGCAAGTCTCGCCTTAGACGCATTTACCGCCTTTGCGATTATAGCGTCGAACGATTTGGCAAGTTTTTTGTTTTTCATTAAAGTGTCAAGTTCGTTTACCGTAACGCTTTCGGTTGCGGGACGCGCTTCGGGATTGCCGAGTTTAGTTTTAGTTTGACCTTCAAACTGTACGTTTTGCATTTTTATCGAGACGATTGCCGTAAGACCTTCTTTAAAATCGTCGCCGATAAAATTGTCGTCCTTATCTTTTAAAATATTGCGTGAACGCGCGTAGTCGTTAAATACCCTGGTAAGTCCCGACCTGAATCCCGTTTCGTGCATGCCGCCTTCCCCGGTAGGGATGTTGTTTACGTAAGAAAACACGCTGTCGGTATAAGCGTCGGTATGCTGAATTGCAAACTCGATTTTTATGCCGTCCTTTTCACCCGACGCATAAATAGGCTCGCTGTAAAGCACGTTTTTGCCTTCGTTTAAGTATTTAACGAAGTCGATAAGACCGCCGTCGTACTTAAAAGTGCGGTATTCTCCGCTCCTTTCGTCGTGGAAGTCGATTTGTAAACCCTTATTTAAAAAGGCAAGTTCTTTTAAGCGTTTGGTTATAGTTTCAGCATTAAAGACGATCGTCTCGAACACCCTGTCGTC
>JAXFZW010000069.1:0-3920 GCA_034184645.1 Clostridia bacterium
CTTAAACGACCTTGTTTTAATCGCTTTATGGACTCTTTGTGCGATAAATTCTCACGAATACTTCTCTATGGTCGTGTGTTTTTGCGTTTTTGCGGCAACTGATTTTTACACTTATTTCAAATGGCTTAAAAGAGAGCGAAAAACGCATAAGTGCGAAGATAACGGCATTTCAGCTGGTTTTTAACAACTAAAAACAGTCAAAATTATGTGTTATTTTCTCTAAAAACATATTGACATCGAAAAATAATTTTGATACAATGTACTATATAATGGTATAGAGTAGGGTTAATGTCCCGCTTTTTATCAAAAAAGTTATAAGAGGTATTCTCGTCATGCCAACAGAAAGCGCTCCCAGAGGGAGAAAACATCCGCCTTTTTACAGACAACTTTTGCAGATTGTAAAAAGTAAAAGGGCAAGGAACATCGTAATTTCGTTGTTCGTAATTTTTGCGACCGTTTCGATGTTTTGTATCGACACCGAAAACGTTTTCAGGGATAAGTACCTGCCGTTTTTAAACAGCAACTTTATTGCTGATTTATTTATTTGGTTGGGAATAGGAAGATACGACGTAACGGCAAGTTCGTGGTGTTTGTTCGGCTGCATAATGTCGGTTATCGTAATGTTGCTTATCGGCAACATAGTCGCGCCTAAATTCGTTGAGAGTTTGGTTGCTAAAAACCGCGATCTTTTTTCAACCGAAACAAAGGTAAGGGTATTCTTTTCAACGATTTATTATTTCATACTTTTACTTTTAGCGGGTGCAATCGTTCTTGGTTTTTACTTCCTCGGCGCATTTGACTTTTTCCGTGCCAACACCGTTGAAAAATCGCCGTTTGTAAGTTTAATGATAATGCTTGGAATTTTCCTTTGCATTTTACTCATTATACCTATTGCGGTAATTATCGTTTACACGGTTATTAAGGCTATATTCGGAATTATCAACTACTTCTGGGGCGCAACCGTTTACTTCGGTGAAGATTTAAGTGCCGAGCGTGCAAAGGACGCAGCAAGGGCTGCCGCAAAAGGTTCGGCAGGTGCGGGCGCAGGTGCGGGGGATGTCGCTTACGGCGATATCGATTCGATTTTCCCGTCGCTCGTCGCAATCGATAAGGAAAACGAAACGCCGAAGGAAGCAACCGTATCAACCGATATAACTTTGGAAGAGTTCGTAAACAGATTCCAGTCATTTGCGATAAACAAACATCAAATATATTATGAAAAGTCATTGCTCCGTCAATTCCTTGCAGGACTTGCGGCGTCAAGGCTTATTATTTTGGAAGGTTTAAGCGGTACGGGTAAATCGATGCTTCCGCGTATGTTCAAAGAATTTACCGGCAGCGACGCTTTCTTTATGCCGGTTCAGGCAACGTGGAGAGATAAAACCGACGTTTTAGGTTTTTACAGTGAATTCACAAGAACGTTCAAAACGACCGTGTTCCTTGAAAAACTTTACGCAGCGGCATATTCGGATAAAGTAAACTTAATGATTCTCGACGAAATGAACCTTTCGAGAATTGAATATTACTTTGCCGACTTCCTTTCGGTACTCGAATATCCCGAAGAAGATTGGCAAATCAAAGCGTACCTTCCGTTTAAGGATCAGGTTCTTCCCAAAAAACTTGAAAACGGTTTCATCTCTATTCCCAACAATACATGGTTTGTCGGAACAGCAAACACGGACGACTCGACCTTTACCATTACCGATAAAGTTTGCGACCGTGCTATAATCCTTAACTTTGAGGACAGATTCTCTCGTATTGAAAGCACTTACGAAAGCGAACCCATTAGCATAAGTGCGGAAAGGCTTACGCAGTTGTTTAACGAAGCTCTTGCAGACGAAAGCAAGTGTCTTAACGACGCAGACCTTAAAAAGTTCGAAGCGCTTTGCGAATACGTTAAAGATAAGTTTGAAATTCTTTTCGGTAACAGAATTATGGTTCAGATTGAAAAATTCGTTCCCGTTTACGTTGCGCTCGGCGGAACTAAGGAAGAAGCGCTTGACTTTATGTTTGCCAAAAAGATTTTAAGAAAGTTCGAAGGCAAGTATGAAGAATACTTCAAAGACGAACTTATTGCGCTTACGGGATACATCAATAATACTTACGGCAAAGGCGTATTTAAGCAGACCGAACGCTTTATCGAAAAAATGACCAAGAGGTTAGTGTAATATGGAAAACAGTAGTATTGAAATATTAAAGTTGTTTACGAGAAAACTCGTAAATTGCAGATACAAAATCTCGGCGGTCAAACTCGCCAAGTATTTAAACGAAGGTAAGTTCGGTTACACGTTTGACGAAACGGGGGACAATATAATAACGAACGACTCGGTATTTGCCGACGACGTCGCTTTGGTTGTCGACCGTATCCGTGCCATTTACAATGAACCGCACATTTCGCTCCGCAAAGATGAAATCGTTCAAAACGTTTCGGTTGCGTCAAAATTCGATAATCGTTCTATTGAGGCGACTTATAAGGACGAAAAATTATGGCGTGTCCGTCTCGGCGAAGTTGCGCCCGAGTTTATTCATACCTACGTTCACGAAGATAACCTTGCCATTTACGAAAACAGATTCGTTACTTATTTATTAGATTATCTTTTGGACGCAATATCCAAAAAACTTCGTGCGCTTTGCGGTGATATTCAAACGTTCAATCTTAAAATAGACGAAAACGGCAATGAAATCGCATATCCTTCGGACGCATATTTAAGATATACCGAAAAGGTAGAAGAAATTCCCGTTCTCGCAACGCTTGACGATCCCGAAACGAACGTAATCAGTTCGCTTTTAAGGTCGAGAAGTATTCTCAATTCTTTGAGAACGTATGAAATTTACAAGGCTTGCAAAAAGGTAGGCTTTAACGTTAAAAACTTAAAACCGACCAACATTTTGCTTAAAGACGCGGACTACAACTACTGCTATAAGTTCTTTATCGCATATTTGCACGACAAACGTTTCATTACGACGCAAAGCAAAATGTATCAAGGTTTCGTACTCGTAAATACTGTATCGGCAATTCTTGACGCAGGCTTTACTGCGGATAAGGATGCGCAGGATATCCTTATAAACGACGTTGCGGAACTCAGGTTCGATAAACTTGTTTTCAATAAAGGTGTTTTCACTATTTGCGTGTCTATGAGAAAGGACGGCATAATGGTTATCGACGTAATCGAAAACCCCGACAACAGCACCGCAAGATATTTCTTTAAGATAATGTCTTCTTCGCTTACCGAAGAAATGAACGGTATGACGGTTTCAAATTACGCTAAATACCTTGACGACAACAGGGCTGACGGTATCACGAGAATTTTCCTTGTAACCGACGTTGCGTCAAATTCCGACAACGTAATTTACGTTGCACCCGACAAACTTTCCGCAAGGAAAAACTTACAAAGCACAATCAAAACGATTACGATGCTCGTTCAGGGCGTATCGTTTATACACACCAAATACTGCCCCGTTTGCGGTACTCAACTTATTGCACCCGACGGAAGGGATTACGTTTGTACAAACTGCAAAACGACTTATCACATCTTCCATTACGAATTTCACGATTATATTTGGCTTAAACGCTTACCCAACATCGTGGAAAAGAGGGCGAGAACAACCGAACGTTTTGCGTTTGAGCGTCCCGAACCCGTCGCCGTTGCTACCGAAACGGTTGCTGCGACCGAAGTTCCCGAAGAAAAGCAGTTGCGCAGGGTAGTCACGAAGAGTTTTGAAGGCAAATTGCGTCAGGCAAAAAAGGAACAAATTGAATTCTACAACGAACTCAAAAATTACTTACTCTCCTTTAAGCGTGTAAATTCAAGGCTCAGTTGGTCTTGCGACAGCTTTAACATAGGTAGGGAAAAGGCTGTTAAAATCGGTTTCAGGGGTCAAACGATGGTTGCTTACCTTGCGCTCAACCCCAACGATTA
>JAXFZW010000070.1:0-2508 GCA_034184645.1 Clostridia bacterium
CGCTAATGCAACTCACAGGCAACTTACGGACGAACAACTTCTCGCCGCGGGCATCACGCCGACGCTCGTTCGTTACTCCTGCGGGTTAGAAAATGCGGACGATTTGATCGAAGATCTTGCGCAAGCGCTCGAAAAAATCTAAGAACAAAAGTTCAAGGACAAAAAGATAAAAACGGAGAACGAAAATGCCGATAATAGTACCGAAAGATATACCCGCAAGCAAAGTTTTGCAGGGCGAGAACATATTCGTAATGAACGAAAAAAGAGCGAAGACGCAGGATATAAGACCGCTTGAAATAGCGATCTTAAATCTCATGCCTACGAAGATAGTTACCGAAACGCAACTCATGCGTCTTTTATCGAATTCGCCGTTACAGATAAACATTACTCTCGTATCCACCGAAACTTACGTCGGCAAAAATACTCCGATCGAACACTTGGAGAAGTTTTATAAATCCTTTTCGGAGATCAAAGACAGAAAGTTCGACGGCATGATTATCACCGGCGCGCCCGTAGAGGACATGGACTTTAAGGACGTTGCCTACTGGGACGAACTTGAAAAAATCTTCGATTTTGCTAAGAATAACGTTACCAGCACTATGTTTATATGCTGGGGCGCGCAGGCGGCGCTTTATCACTACTACGGCATACAAAAGCATCCGCTCCCTAAAAAACTTTTCGGTATATATAAACACGAAAAAGTAGGGGAGTACGAACTTTTGCTTAAAGGTACGGACGATAGATTTTTTATGCCGCACAGCAGACATACAACCGTTTTTACCGAAGACATTGTTAAATGTAAAGATCTTGTGCTCCTTGCCAAAAGTTCTGCCGCAGGCGCGACTATCGTAAGGTCAAAAGACAGCAGATTTTTCTTTATCATGGGACACGCGGAGTACGACAGGGATACGTTGGAGAGAGAGTATAAAAGAGATCTTGAAAAAGGTCTTCCCATCGATCCTCCTGAAAATTACTACGTAGAAGGTAACTTTGGGGAAATAAAGATGTGCTGGTCGTCAACGGCGAACCTTATTTATATGAACTGGCTGAACCATTACGTTTACCAAATGACGCCGTACGATATTGACAGCATAAAATAAAAAGAAGTCCCATTTCGGGACTTACACGGGGGTGTTATAGATTCGATTGCGTGAGTGAAGTGAAATAAGCATACCGAAGTTCCGTCTTCGTAAAAACGGAAACCTTAAATTTAAATGCGGATTATAGAAATAATAATTTAGCATTCGCTGCTTAATTTAGCGAACGGTCTGCCGTCTCTCTTCCGTTGGGGACGGTCGGGCTGTGATATCAGACGGAGAACGGGATAAAGATTACGAATGCGGTTTTTATCCGGCACTTAGTATTCACGGGTAGGGCAGAAGTTGCGGACAGCTTGGCCCTGTCTAAAATAAATTATCCGATAAGTATGTAGAAAGTTTCACAGATCCTCGTAAGACCGGAGTGCAAGTCTCCGCATCTCCACCAAAAAGGAAAAAAGGGCAAAAGTGCCCTTTTTTTCTTTTTTCTGTATGGTTTAGGAGAAAACCGCTCGTCCCTTTACCGTAAAGGGGACGAAAAATGAAGTCGTAATGTTTCGGACGTTTTGTATAGTATTTTCCGTTTATTTTTAATTTCTTAATTGTATTTATTTTTAAGTTCGGTTATGACCGATTCTATCTTGGATTTTATCCACTCCGTAAGATCGTCGGTCTTTACCTGTGTTTTCGATTCGTACTCGTTTAGAATCTCCATCGAAACCTTCAAGATATTGTTTATTTTTGTTCCGTGTCTTGCACCGCTTAAAGCCGAACTTAACTCCGCTTTATCGGTTGTAATGCCCCGTTCTTCAAGCCTATTTATAAGCCAAACCTGACTTAAACTGTTTTTAGATAGAGTAAATTTTATGTACTCTCTGTCTTCTGGTGTCAAGATAACCCCTCCCGAATATTTTTGTAAACAACGGTTGTTGACAAAATAAAGTTTTAATGGCATAATAAAGTTGACGATATATTTTAGCGCTTAAAACTGTTTTTTAAAGGTTTAAAAAAATTATTTCCGCGAATAATTCCCTTTATTAACTTATGTTGTTTATGGGTTTAGTATAATAGAAACTTTTCTTATTGTCAAGCATTTTACGAAAGTTTTCTAAAAAACAATGAAAGGCAGGTACTCTATGACATGTTACGAACGGATAAAACAATGTGCCGAAGAAAATAAAATCAGTATCGCCAATCTGGAAAAAGCGTGTAATTTAGGTAACGGAACGATAGGGAAGTGGAAAAATCATACGCCGCTTCTATCCAAACTGCGCTCTGTTGCGGACTATTTCGGTAAATCAGTAGAATACTTTCTATCAAATGAAAGTCTTCCGACTGAAAAAAACAGCGGCGCGGGTGGCACTTTTTTGACAAAGCAGGAGCATGAAATAGTTGAAGCCTACCGCTCTTTAAGTATCGTGGATCAGGTCGAGTTTATCAATTTTTTGCTGCGGCTTAAAGGTGATAAATA
>JAXFZW010000071.1:0-7141 GCA_034184645.1 Clostridia bacterium
CACCCCGCCCGAATCTCACGATATAAGCGATTTTACTCCCGATTACCTTTATGTCGTAAGTAATTTTGAAGGCGGGGCTACGACAAGAACAAACGGCGTTGCGATTAACGGTGCGGCGCAGTTTATAAACACCATTTCGGATGAAGAAAACGTTAAAATCTCGTTTAAACTTACCGACGTGACGGGCGATCCCAAATTTGCGTTCGGACTTCTTAAAAATGCGGGAACTTTCAGCGTACAGACGATTGACGAAGCGAACGAAGACGACGCCAAAGGGCTTGCAACCGGGCTTTACTTTAAATTTTCGTCCGACGACAACTTAAACACGGGAAAACTCAACTACGTTATTAAATGGGTTGACGAAAGCGGCAAATTGACTTACGTCGGCGACGGCGGCGGACTTTACGGAAAGTTTACCGCAACGCACGTCGTACAGTTTAAGCACGGTTCAAACGGTATTGAAATATATCTTGACGAACAAAGGATAACTCACGACGGCAGGGTTGAAAGCCTTACCGACTGGTCGGCGATTACGTCCGAAACTGCAGGCTATCACCTTGCGATGGGAACTGCCCGTTGTACGATGAACTTCGGCAGCGATATTGTTTATCACTCACCCGTAGCACCCGTCCCCAACGTTGACGTAAGAACGCTTTTTGCGGGAAATATGTCCGTAGGCGTTGACTTTACGTTTGCGGGACTTGAATTCAGAGATTATTCCGACAGCGACGTAGGCGTAGTAGTTCCTTACTACATCACGGTAGTCGATCCTAACAATATCGAAACTTCGCTCGGCGCAAATGCAACTCATTATACGCCTGAGTATTCGGGTATTTACATTTTCAGAATTACCGCAACCAACGACGCAGGTAAATCTTACGCGACAAACGTAAATAAAACTGCGGAATTGCCTACCGGTATGCCCGATATTATTTTGAGCGACAATCCGTCGAACAACGGAAGAAGCGGCGTCGTTTACAACATTGTATCCGCAACTGCGACCGTACAGGGCGCAACCGTTTCGATTACGGTTATAGGACCGAACGGCACAACCGTTGCAACGTTTAATAACTTTAACGCAAACACGTTTACGCCAAACGATTTAGGCGAATACAACGTAGTTTACACGGCTACGGCAAACGGCTTTACAAATAAGTTGCTTGTTCGTGTTTACGTAAAATGGAATTACGGTGACAAAAAGACTAACGTATATAACTTTGCAAATTCGGCAGATTACTGGATTGGCGATAAAAACCAGTCGGGTAGCGCAATCGAAATCACGGGAAGCGCATATACCTATTTACCGTTTGATATTGCGGAAAACGGTTTAAGGGTTAACGTAAAACTTGCTTTCGGCAGCGGTTTGTATCCTTTGCTTTTTATAACGTCTAATATAAATTCGGGCAACGGATTTACCATTATGTTCTACGGCGACGGAACTAACTACTTCTGCAACATTTATTACGGCGAAAAGGGTAATCTATCTAACGACGTCGTAAACTATCAAAGTTTGGGCCCGTCCGGTGACGCAACTTTCGTTATCGAAAAAGTTAAGCCCGACAACGTCAACCTTTACATCAACGGTGCTAAAAACACCAACTTCGGTATAACGGAGTCGGCAAAGGCAAGTTATATTTCGGATAACGAAAACTTCTCTTATATTTCCGCAGGATTTAACGGCGGCGGAAGCAGCGGCAAGTATTATATATCCTTCCAAGTTGGCGATACGACCGCACCCGAAATTAAGGTTAAGGACGACGTAACGCTTCCCGAAAAACTTGATTTAAACTCAGTCATAAAGCTTGACGATCTTATTGAAATTATCGACAACGTAGGCGTTGCGTCAATTAACATTGTAATGTACGATCCCAACGGAAGAATAGTCGTTGCGACTTCGGAAGGATACGCTTTAAGCGTTGAAGGCGAGTATTACTATACTGTTGAGGCTATCGATAACGACGGCAATAAATCTTTTGCAAAACACGTTATCACGGTGGGCGATTACCAGAAGTCCGAACGCATCACGCGCGGAATTTCGGTTGACTTCGAACCGGAAGACCCCGAAGCGGTAAAGGCTTACGGCGGAAAAGCATTTGTTTACGACGTACTTTTCTGGATAATCGTCGGCGGCGTTGCCGCTGCCGGAATAGCGGCGTTTGTCGTCGTTAAAGTTACAAAAAAGAAAATTAAAAAGTAAAAACCGATTTTTAGAGGGCATCATTTTGGAAAAAATAATTGAAATTAAAAAAGGCGAACTTTGGTACAGCGGACAAATCGACGATACGGCAAATATGCCTTACGACGGTAAAAAGGTGGTTGATTTCGACCTTGATACCGCCGAAGCTTACAACCAAATAAGCCCAATGCTTATTTCTTCAACGGGAAGGTATCTTTACGCACCCAAAAACTTCAAACTTCATATCGAAAACGGAATTATCAGCGTTTCGTCAAAAGGGAATATAGATTTCGGCGAAAAGGAAAATTTCCGCAAAGCGTACGAATATCTTAAAGACACGTATTTTGAGTTTGACGGAAGATTTCCCGATTTAAGGCTTTTCCTTTGCCCGCAGTACTGCACGTGGATGTCGCTCGGCTATAACCAGACGCAAGCGGGCGTACTTAAAGTCGCTAAAAACATTATCGATGCAGGGCTTCCGGCAGGGGAACTTATCATTGACGACAACTGGGCGCCTTACATGGGTAAGTTTGAATTTGATGCGGAAAAATTCCCCGACCCGCAAGGTATGGTCGAAGATTTGCGCGACATGGGCTTTTTCGTTTCCCTTTGGGTTGTTCCGTATATTTCTCCGGATACCGAAACTTTCAGGTATTTTAGAGATAACGATATGCTTTACAAACAAAACGGAAAGGTGTTTTTAACCGAGTGGTGGGATGGCTATTCCGCTTGTATGGATTTTACCAACCCCAAAACGGTCGAATGGGTTGAAAACAAGTTTGACGAACTCAGGACTAAATTCGGTATAGACGGACTTAAAATGGACGGCGGCGACAACCGCCTTTACGCAAACGATTTACAAAGTTTTGACGGCGTTTCTCACACCGCAAACGAACTTTCGGAACTTTGGGGAAGGCTTGCCGCAAAATTTTCGGTGTCCGAAATCCGCTCGACCAATCGTTGCGAAGGTTTACCCGTTATGCAGCGTATTGCCGACCGTTTCCATGCGTGGGAAGACGAAAAGAACGGTTTCGGCAGCATAATAAAGCGTTCGCTCATTATGAGTATCGCAGGGTATCCTTATAACTGCCCCGACATGATAGGCGGCGGACAGTCCGAAGACTGGAACGCAAAGGAAGACGACGAACTTAACATAAGGTATATGGAAGCGGCGACTTTCCTTCCGAGTTTTCAGTTCAGTAAAAGGATATGGGAACACGGCAAAAACGTAAAGGACGTCGTGCTTAAAATGGTTGAAATCCGCGATAAGTACTCTGACGACATTATGGACGCCGTTCTAAAATGCGCAAAGACGGGCGAGCCTATCATCAAATCGATGCTCTTTGAGTACGGAATTATGCCTGAAAATCTCGACCAATTCGTTCTCGGCGACAGAATTTTAGTCGCACCCGTAATGAACAAAGGGCAAACCGGAAGAAAGGTTTTCCTTCCCGAAGGAGAATGGGAAACTTTTGACGGCAAAACGGTAAAGGGCGGTAAGGAAATAACCGTTTCCGCACCTATCGACGTTTTACCATACTTTATTAAGTTAGGATAAGGGAAAATTATGAAAAAACTTTTGACATTGTTTCTCGTAACGGTTATGGCGGTAGCGTCGCTTTTCACGTTAGTCGGTTGCGACGATTCGCAAGGCGTAATTTATCCGCCTTCCGACGATCCCGAAGACGTAATCGCAAAAACTTACGAAAAGACTTATGAGGACGGCTACGGCGGAATCGATCTTCCCGAATACATCACCGCATTTAAAAACGGCGAGGAAGTAACTGCGTTTGAAAATATGACGCTCGACTTCCAAAAGCATCAGGATACGGCGATAAGACGTTCTATTTACTATCAAACGTATGTGAACAGAAACGGAACTTATGACGTTTTACCCGGCTACTCTATCGCCGCACTCAACAAAAGCGAGTGGTCGACAGACAAAAAGCCGCACACGGTAGTCTATCTTGACGTGGCGGAAGACGTTATTTCGGCGGGCGTACAAATCAAAGTGACGGCGCAGGCGGCTGTATCATCTGCGCAAATTTTACCCGAAAGACTTAACGCCGGGACAACGGTAAACGGCGCGGACGTGTACTTTACGGTCAATCAGTACAGACCTTACACGCTCATAGTCAACGGTTCTTATGAAAAGCCTTTGACAGTTTTCGTAAGAAAGCCCGAAAAGGTAGAACTCCCTTACGGTTGGACGCTTTTCCACGTCGGCCCCGGCGTTCACTTTTTCGATCGTAGCGACGTAGCAAAACTTTTCGGTTCGGGAAACAGAACGATACTATACCTTGAAGCGGGGTGCTTGCTCGTTCCAACCAAGACGGGTGAATTCCACGACATGGGGAGTTTCTTTGGGTACGAAAAGGAAGCCACCGACCTTAAAATAATCGGACACGGAATGATCGACGTTTCAAAACTCGGTTTCCACGAAACTTTAAGGGCTGTTTCGATGGCGAATATTACTAATCTTGAAATTAACGGTTTAACCATCCTTAACTCTTGCAACTGGACTATGGAAATCAGGGGTTGCAACAACGTCAGAATCGAAGATTGCATAATCTTCGGTTACCGTACCAACTCGGACGGTTTTTGTATGACCAGCAGTTCCAACGTTTGGCTTGAAAACTGTTTCGCAAGGTCGGGCGACGACTTGTTTGAAATCAAAGCGGCGTCGGATAACGATATAGAAAACGTAACTTTCAATAACTGTATCGCTTGGGCGGACGCTTGCCGTTGTTTCGGTATTATTCAGGAAACGCGTTCAAACATCGACAACGTGACTTTCAGTAATTGTTCGGTACTGTATCAACTTTCCCGTTGGGCGGCAAGCCAGCGTGAAAACGGCAAAGGCGTTGAAACCAACGATTGCTACATGGCGGCTTGGGTAATCGCCGCGGGCGAAAGGGGAAATATAACCAACGTGACCTACGACAACTGCGACATCAATTACTCGATGGCTTACGCAATAGGACTCGCCGTCGGCGTTAATAAGGAAACCGAAATCGACTTTAACGGCAACTACATTGACGGCCTTACCTTCAAAAACTGCTCTTTCTACGACAGAGACGGACAGGATATGTATTACGGACACGTACGTTTTTACAACAACAGTTTCGATGCGAACGGAAATGCTATGGCTGACGCAATAAGAAACGTCACGTTTGAAAACGTTTACTTAAACGGAACTAAAATCACGTCTTCTTCTCAACTTTCCACAAGGTATTGGGGCAACGCCGGCAATTACATTTACAGTAATTTCGTGACTTTTAAGTAATAAAAAATGATAAAATAGTTGATTTACCGACCGTAAATTTACGGTCGGTAAATTTTTTATTTTTTATGCGTTAAAACGCTTGACGGCAATTATCGTTTTAAATACAATAGGTTATGCTTTAATATAATTTTATGACAGCAGGTGAATTATGAACGGCTTATGGGGCAAAAACTTATCGGGCGAAATGAACGTTTCGCTCGCTTTTACGTTAAAATTAAATAGTCAAACGAGCGGCAAAATCAGAATTTGCGGTGCTGACTGTTTCAAAGTTTATTCGGACGACAAACTTATTTACTTCGGACCGTCCCGTGCGGCTCACGGCTACGCAAGGGTTGCCGAAATCGGCTTTACGGGTGAAAGGCTTACTGTGGTAGTTCAAAGCAATTACGTTTACCAATTTTGTTGGATAAAGCAGCAACCTTTCTTTGCGTGTGAAGTTACCGTCGGCGACAAAACCTATACTGCGGAAGACTTTACTTGCTACCGTATAACGGATAGACTTCAAAAAGTTCAAAGGTACAGTTTCCAACGTGGTTTTTCGGAAATTTACAGGGAAAGCGAAGATTTCAACTCGTTTTTAGCAGGTAAGGAAATTTTCCCGAAAATCGAAACGGAAAGCGTAAAAATCCCCGAACTTTTACCAACCTACAATCAAAATCCGCTGCTTAATCCCCACGCCGCAAAAAGCGTTATCGAAAAGGGCGGGGTAATTATAAATCCCGAGGCGGAAGTTTGGCGCGACAGGGTTCATTATATCGACGGCGAAAAAATTCAGGGTTATAAAATCGAAGAGTGGGAAGATTCCGCCACCGACGACGCAAGTAAGTTCGTTTTCGTTCCTAACGGCGAAGGCACGGGGACGTTCAATTATGCTAACTTTGACTTCGGCAGGGGAATAACAGGCTTTTTCGAGGCGGAAGTTTCAGTCAAAAAGGGCGCAGTATTATACCTACTGTTCGATGAAATTTTATGGGATGAAGAAGGTAAAGGCAAGTATAACGTAAACTTTAAAAGGAACGACACTTCAAACGTTATCAAATGGACGTTTGAAAACGACGGTATTTATCATATTTCAACCTTTGACCCTTACACGCTTCGTTACGCCGTGCTTATCTATAACGACGTTGACATAAAGAATTTTGTCGTCCGCGACTATGAAAACCCGCAGGTAAATAAGTTTGAGTTTTCATGCGCCGACAAAAGGGTAGAAAGAATCGTAAAGGCGGCAAGGGCGACGCTTGCGCAAAACTCTGTCGATATTTTAACAGACTGCCCACAAAGGGAGCGTGCAGGCTGGCTTTCTGACGCATGGTTTTCATCTCTTGCGGAACGCTTATTTACGGGCGACAATGCGGCGGAAAGGACTTTCCTTGAAAATTACAGTTTGTCAAGCAAAAGATTTTTACCCGACGGCATGATTCCTATGTGCTAACCAACTACCCTGAAAGCTACGACCATGCTGTGCCCAATGAACTGGTGTATAGCGGCAAGTACAAGCTGACGGATGCCGTTGAGGGCTCACCTGTAGATGCTGGTCAGTTGGTGCTCTCCCCTACCCGCACCTATGCCCCTGTGATCAAGCGCCTGCTCGACGAACTGCGCCCGGAAATCCACGGCATGGTGCACTGCACAGGTGGCGCCCAGACAAAGGTGCTGCACTTCGTCAGCGACAACTGCCG
>JAXFZW010000072.1:0-8053 GCA_034184645.1 Clostridia bacterium
TAGTTATTCTTTCAGCGCAAATATACTTAATGCCGTTGCAAAACTTATTGTCACCTATAAAGAAGAATTAGACGACGAAATCTTTAAAGATAGATTAGGCAGTATTTCTATTAGACAGTTAATACGGGAAGCAAAAGACTTTCACGCTGGCTCTTTGGGATTTGCAGAAGCAATGGTAATCGAATACAATGGTAAAAAGAAGAATTCAGACAACAAATTATCTATTGGAAAACTTATTAAACGTCAGTTAATGGTTTATGACGATGCCGAAAATGACAACGAAGAATATGTGCCAGACGATTCAAACGTTATACAGGAATTTGAACAAAAAGAGATTGATTTAGATATGCAATCAAAGGAAGACACAGACATACCGGACAATTAGATAATAATGACATAAGCAATTATTTTTTGCCTTCCGTTGCGGCTTATTGTAGTATAGTCCAGCGTAATCGTCAAGGGGCTAAATTTTTTATAGTCAGATTATATATCTGGCTTTTTTTATATAAAAAATTTTTCCTTATTCCTTGACGGTTACCTATGTAAAAAACGCAATAACTATATTTCGGACTATACTACATAGCCTCTGCCGAAAGGCAAATAAAAAATAATAGGAGATAAAAACAATGGTAGACAAAGACACTTTAAGTTACAAAAGAGGCTTTGCAAAGGGTATTGAAATATATACCCAAAACTTGTCAAAAAGCGGTTATGATGCCGATGAAGACAATAAAAAATGTGTAGGTGCATTCAAACATTATGCCGAAACAGGCTTTAAAAAAGGAGTCAAACTTAATAATGGGCAAATACAATATTTCTACGGTATGGCTGACGGCATTGAATACAAATACAAACAAGGTGGCACGCCTTTATTTACGAAGAAAAGAGAAAGCCTGCTTGAAAAACACGAAAACGAACATTACTACGGTAAACCTCCCTATACAAAAGGCATTGACGACGAATTATTCGGCTAAGGAGACAATTTATGAGTAAACCATTAAAAGAACCAGATTATACACGATGGATAATCGATAAAAAGTCAATAGATATGGATATCCCCAACAGGGCAACACCGTTTTGTATCGTCAATACCCCTACACGCTTTGACGAATACGAAATGGGAGACTACTTACATAAATTAGGCATTATGGGTTATGCTTTTGATTTTTCAAAAGACATTTTTGCAAAAAAATACAATCTTGCCGAATTAGAAACGTTAAGCGTTAAAGAATTTAAAGAAAAATATACAACTGAAAATAAGGAGAAATATTATGAGTTATCATACTTGGCACATATACGGATACGGAATTAAAACGTCAGATATCACCGATTTAACGGTAGATAAATTAAAAACATTCATACACCTTGCCCCTAACTACGAAACAGTTTTTAAAGAATGGCTTAAGAATTGTGATATTACCGAACCGACGTTAGAAGATTATCTTGAATGCGACGAAAACGAATGTTACGGGCTTGCGGGAATTATGAGAGAAGTCATTTTAGAATGTGAAGATATAGATTTTACCGCTTGCGATGACTTTGACGGTATTCAGTATCTATTATACGAACCAATTTACCCGTGGCAAATTACCGCCAAAAACGAAAATCTTACGTCAGACAAACTATCGGACATAATTAAAAAATATCTCAAATATATTACTGATGAAGAGATAGACATAGACTATTACGGTGCTGCAAACGGTGGTTAGAATTATGAAAAATAGTAAATATACACAACTTTCTATGTTCGATATAGTTCTCGACCATAACGAAAAGAATATACCGAAAGATATTGACGGCGGTAAGACGGAAATTCTTGCCGCCGTTTCTAATACAGAAAACAATAAGTTATGCCCCTACCGAGTACCCACGATTGACGAAATAGTTAAACTTATCGACAAGTCCGCTTACGGTACAGACAGAACTAAACTTCTATCCGATGTGTTCGAGTGCGGTGCTATCGCTATATCTAATCTTTTAGACTTAATCCAAA
Organism: Clostridia bacterium; assembly: GCA_034184645.1. Taxonomy (GTDB): domain Bacteria; phylum Bacillota; class Clostridia; order Christensenellales; family Borkfalkiaceae; genus UBA1259. Next base: position 1,994 of record JAXFZW010000072.1, read on the forward strand.
AAGACGAAAGAGAGAAACGCTATACCGAGATTATGAACCGTTATAAGCCCGAAGACAGAAATTCGCTATGTACGATATTCTCTAAAATATACGCTTTATGTTCTTCGGTAGTGTTTGACGACGGCGTGTTTAATGATTATCTCGGCGACCTGTTTATGCGGCTTAATCAAGGGAATAAACAAAACGGACAATTCTTTACGCCTTACCATATTTCCGACTTTATGGCTAAATGCTCGCTACAACCCGACGTCGTTAAAGAAAAAACCCAAGACGACGGGATATTGACTATATCCGATCCGTGTTCCGGCGGGGGCGGGCTTATGATTGCCGCCTTATCCGTATTAAGAGAACTCGGTATAAACTACGGACGGAACTGCTTTGTTGCTTGCTCGGATATAGATATTCGTTGCGTTCACATGACTTATCTTCAATTATCCCTTGCGGGCGTTCCCGCTATCGTAAAGCATCAAAACTCTTTAACGAGAGAAACTTGGAGTATATGGCGAACACCCGCTTTTATGTTGCAATATCCACGTTTTATGGAATACGAAACTTTTAATTAAAAATTTTAAGGAGAAAACTTTTATGAAAAATAATACAAAAACTAACACTACCCGTAAAGTTCAAAACACTATATATATGATACTTTTCGACTGGTCAACAGATGACGACTGCGGCATAGAAACCTATTTATATAACGATTACGACGCGGCGCATAAAAAATTCAAAGGTTTAGTTAAAGACGAACTTGATCCTGAAATATCTTGGGTAGGCGCACGTGCCGTAAACAAATACGGCAAAGTAAAAAAAGGCTACGTTTTAAATTATAACGACAACGGTATAAAAAACGCCGATGCATATTTCAGAGTTATGCAGGACGGGAATTATACCTTCCATACTTGCATAGACCTTATAAAGAAAGAAATAATCCTTTAATCAATTTCAATCAAAAGAGGTTAGGTAAACATTATTTACCTAACCTCTTTTTTACGACATTATGCACAGTTAATCCATTTTTAATAGCATAATTAACGGTATATGCTGTACCGCCACTATTCCGTTTCAAATAACAAATACAATACGCGCTGTTATCTACAAGATGGCGGTTGCGCTTTTGCATACAACCATCATAATAATATTCCGACACATAAACTACTTTATCCGCTCGTCGAACTATATCATTATATCTTTTAATGTCATAATCGCTCCAACCACGTGTTTGATTTTTACACGGCAAAACGAGTATAAGTTTTATTTGCGGAAAACTCTCTTTTAATTCCAAAACACTCTCGGCAGCAATAGTGTCAAATCCTAATGCTCCGCCCGCTCCGAAAAATATTACGCCTTTATTTATCAAATCAATAACGGCTTTTTTAACTTCCGCTTTTATTCTGTCAAAATCGCTACGGTTAATAAGTCTATGACCTGTAAAACAACACGTCCTTTCTTTCATAATATCCCCGAAAATAAATATAGCCGCTTAAAATCCTTTTTAGACTTTAAACGGCTATGAAATTAAAAATGCCGCCCCCATACGAGAACGGCACCGTAGAATATACCTTTCTCGTAAGTTGCTAAACTCGTTTACGTTCTCCTAATAAAACAAAAGTTCTATGGAGTTGTTAAACACGATAAGAGATATAATCCTACCACGATTATATCCATAGAACAAATTTTTATTAAGTTTAGAGAACGCCTATAACAATATAGAGTTCGAGTTTAGCATACATATTATATCTTTTTTCTCATTAAAAGTCAACCCGTATAGCCATAGTACGAAAACAATAACTATATATTTTGCCTTCTCGTTCGGCCTATCGTAGCACACTTCTCGCGGAGGTAAACGGCTAAAAATATTACTGTATTGATTATCTATTTATGCCTTTACAGTAATATTTTTATCTTTTTCGTTGACCTTCGCTTTCTTATTTAATCTTTATAATTCTGCCGAAGTATGCTTCTCTGTCCGCGCCGAAAGGCAATAAAAAATATATAAGGAGATAAAGAAAATGGAAACCTACTACACAAGTATAAATGGTTATAGCAAAACTGTTATTACTGTTTATAACAAAGACGACTTATATAAAGTCGTTGAAACTTTGGAGTTTATATCAAAACTCTTATGCGTAAATTTAGATTACGACATAAATTTTGACGAAAAAGAAATTATCGTCTCTGTCGATGATTACTACGAATTTAATGCTTTACGCAGAAAACTTTACGACCATTGCGCAATAGCATAAAGGAGAATAATTATGCCAAACAGCAATATAAAAATAGTTATCGGCTCTTGGGGTTCATACAACGAATGTAATGAAAGAGCATTAGGCTCTAAATGGCTTAATCTGTCCGACTATACCAAGTGGGAAGAAATAACTGAAGAACTAAAAAAAGAAGGATTTAAGTTAGACGGTATAGACGAAGAACTGTTTATACAGGATATAATGGGCGTTCCTTCAGACAGCACAAATTGGGATTATATGTCGCCTAAAACCCTTTTTGAGATTATACGAGATTCGGAAATTTTAGAACACGATTATAAATATGAAGAATTTATCGCCTATCTTGAAGTACGGTGTTTTGATGACTTTATTTCGCTTGTAGAAGAAAAAAGCGAACATTGGGACGACGATATAAACGTGTATAAAGACTATGATTGGGAAGATTACGGACGTTCTGTATATGAAAATTGTGGTTATTCTATCCCAGACGAACTAATAGACTACTTTGATTTTTCTGCTTATGGCGAATCAATGAAATATGACGGCGTTGAAGAATACAGTGGCGGACTTATTGAAATATTTAAGTAAAAAATTTATAAAAAGGAGATATACACTATGAACACAACAAAAGAACAAAGAAAAGAACAGGCAGTCAAGTTAATGGAACAACTTGGCATCTACAAGCCGTATATAAACGGCTTTAAGCAGAGCGACAAAGTATGCTTTTTTGAGAACTTCGGCGGTTTCTGGGTTAATCAAGAACCCGAAATTGAACAAAAAATGAAAGAGATTGAAAAAGAATACAACTGTACCGTTTACGCTATTACACACGAATATACCGGAATAGGTGAATTTTATGACTTCCTTATTGTAAGCGGGGATGATGAAGATTGGGATTATCTCGTACAGGATTATCAAAACGATTATTCTGCTTACGCTTACGTTTGGAACAAAAGCGACGATTGGTGTTCCGAATTCGGCGATATCGTTATTAAACGTTTCGGTGGCGGAATAAAACGTGTCGGATAAGGAGAAAGATATGGACGAAATACAAATTCAAATAACATATCGCGATAAAACCTATAACTTTACATACGGTTCGCAAGCATATATCTTTCACACAGGAATATATAACGACGTGGATAAAAAATACGGCATAAAAGGCTTACTTGAATACGTATCACTTGTAAACGCCTGTTATCTTAAAGACAGTAACCGAACACCGCTTGGTGCGTTAAGCGATTATGTAGCAACAAACTTTAAGAAATGCAGGAAATTAAGTCGGGAAGAAATACTCGACCTATTTTACGAACAATTTGATTGGTAGGAGAATAACAATGATACCTTACAAAACAACAGCACATATAAACTCTCTGAAAGGTAAAACGGCGGAAATTACCGTATTAGACAAGCCTATTGAGAGCGAGAACAATTACATAGTAGATTATGGCGGTGTTAAATGTACCGCCATTTTCAATTACTTTTCCTGCGCTTTTTACGCAGACGACATTTACGGAATTATAAAGGAGAAAGATTATGAACAAATACCGTGAACTCAAAACAAAGCAACAAAAAGAAATGGATGCGTTCCCTTTGGGAGCATGTTTTTCAGACAAACAATTTGAAGAAATGATGGCAAAGTGGAATTTGACCGTAAACGATACGGACAAAATATGCTCTGTCGGGGGCGGCTGCTATATTCGAAAATCCGATAAAGACACTTTCCTTAATATGTTTAAGCGTTTTAAAAAGGAAAAGCAAGATGCTATTGCCGAAGATGCTACGGGCGACGGGTTTATATACGATATGTTCCTATATGAACTCGCTAACCACGAATACTGTATAACATACGATTTAACCGATACTCTCGACGCGCTTGACCTTACGCAAGAAGAAATTGACAAAGACAAACGCTTATTACACGGTCTTAATAAAGCAATTAAAAATTATTTGAAAAAAGCAAAGGAGATTTAATTATGGCTACATTAAACGATCTAAAGAAATACTTAAATTATGAATTCTCTACTGGCTGTTATACAGGCGAGGATTACAAAAGTTTTGAAAGAAAATATGTAAACTACTTAAAAACGCTATCTAAAGAAAACGGTTGGGAACTTTGTAGGGTATTAAAAAATCATTACGAGTTTTCTGCCTTTTTTAAGTATAAAGATAAATATGTTTACTTTTCTATATCCGACGTGCGGTTTTTTACTAACGAATGGTATAACAACATTTTAATTAGAACGGCTGAAAGCGATAAAGATTATCACGGAGGATATAACAATTATTCAACATTACCGTTACTAAATTTTCGCATAAAAGCATTATTTGAAGGAGCGTAGAATGATTTACGGCTATAAGATTGAAATAACGGAAGACGGAAAAAGGAAATACAATATTTGCAGAACGCCAAATGAAACATTGCAACAATTAGAGTTTTATCTTAAATTTCCGCCCTACGTTAAGAATAGAACGATACGGATTTTAGACATCACTAAAAAAGAAGTAAAAGATGGTATATTCGATAAACTCCCGTGGTATTCCCGCGGGGGTTATTCTTTATTAAACAAAAACTATTAAAAATTAAAAATTTCAAGGAGAAAAACGAAAATGATTGTATTAAATCTAAAAGCAAATGACGAACAACAAGAAATATTAAAACAATACCTGCAAGAAAACGTTTCCGAAATTCTTGCAGATAAAATAAACAACGGCATAAAAATAGAAAAAGACGGCAAACAGTTAATTTCTAAAAAAGACCTTGACGGATTTTTCGACTATGCCTGTAATACAGCGCAGAAACAAGCAGAAAAAGGAAAGCACTCTGCTTGTGTTAAAGACAATATTGTTTTCGGCTGGGCTATGCACTATTTTGAAGAAGATAGTATTGAAGGCAAGTTATATAATACAGACGGAACACCTTACGAACCGCCTAAACCAAAATATACGCCGAAACCCGTTACTGCCGTAACCCCGCCACCTAAAAAAGATATTCAACCTAATATGTTCGATCTTTTAAGCAAAAACGAAAAAGTTGACAACGAACAAGACGATGCTATTAAGGTTGAAAATGATGAGCCAGATTACGAAGATGACGAAATAACCGAAGAAGAAAAACAAGAAGTCTTTGCCGAACTTGAAAAGGCAGAAAAAGAAAATCCAAAACAAGTAAACCCTATATATACGCAATATACAGATTTACAAAACAAATATCCCGATTGCATTGTAACCTATCGTTTAGGTGATTTCTATGAAATATTCGGGGATAACGCCGTTAAAATAGCAAACGTTTTGGATTTAACTCTTACAAGTCGTGACTTTGGCTTGCAAGAACGGATACCGGTTATCGGGTTTCCTTACCACGCCGCTGATATTTATATAGGTAAACTTGTAGATAAAGGATTTAAAGTCGCAGTTGTAGAAAGCCTTAATGATATTAAGGTAAAACGAGACAACAATATAAGAATAGATATGGAAACAGGTGAAATACTGCAACCCGAAAATAATAATATTATAAATGTTCTGTTCGACATTTTCGGCGATACTATGGAGATAAGATTATGAAAAAATTTGATATAAAACCTATACCTAAATATATGATAAAGAGAATTAGAAAACTCGACCTCAAATACTATCCCGAACAAAAAGGTATAACAAGATATTACGCTTACTTTACTAAAAAGAACAAACAATTATGTAAAGTCACCGTTGCGCTTAAAAATCATTATTCACAATGGGCAGTAAAACAAGTCGCCGTTCACTTTATTCACGAGAATTATGGGTATTGCAAAGATATAGAATATTTCTGGCTCGGCGGTTATGTTGTAGGTTGGTATGA
>JAXFZW010000073.1:0-9786 GCA_034184645.1 Clostridia bacterium
AATATAGTTCGATTCTGTATATGAGGCATACAAAAACAAAACCACCCAGATGGGTGGTTTTGTTTTTGGTAGCCCCACGGAGAATCGAACTCCGGATTCAGCCTTGAGAGGGCTGCGTCTTAACCGCTTGACCATGAGGCCTTATATTTAGTTGTTGGTATGAAATATTCTCGTCTCCTATCACGGAGACGCATCTCCGCTTTCGCTACGATGGTCTCGTCCGTCAGGTAAGTCCGTCATATGACGACCGAACTCCGGATTCGCTCTTAAAGAGGGCTGCGTACAAAACCCTTGACCATGAGGCCGCGTCGTCGCACCGCAATTATGTCCGCAACCGATTAAAATCGTTTGCATTATTTCGGCGAAAATTATTCTATCACATCAACTTAATTTTTGCAAGTAAAACCGCTTTAAAAAATAAAACCCGCCTGTGCCGACGGAAAAGAAAATAATAACCCGTTTTGTAAACAGGCGAATGCCCTGCTTAAAAGTATCTGCATCTCCATATAGCGTCCTCGTAAACGAAAGACAGGAGCACCGCTCCGCTTTAAGACGCGGGCTTTCTTTAATTATTATTGTGGATTTTTTTTGCTTTTCCTATCGAACACCGCAGGCAAATGCTATTTTATCAAATATTATAGTCAAAATCAACGTATTTTATAATAAATTATTGACAAATAACGCCGAATAAAATAAACTGTAAACGGTAAGGATACAAAAGAAAATGAAAAAGATAATGAATTTCAGACCCGCGCTGTTTATGACGGTTGCGGTAGTTTTATCCATTATATCAGCATACTTTTTCATTGTGTTAAATAATGCGCTTTTAGGCGCATTATTTTGTGGCTTGACATTAATATTTTTTGTCGGTGTGCCCTTGCTAATTGCCGTGCTTGGCAAAAAATCGTTATTTAAATACGGTATGTTTTCGCTGGTGGCGGTTGCTTTATCGCTATCGGCGTTTTTTAATTTTTACTTGCAAATCAAAAATTATAATGCGGCGGGAATAGGCGACAAGTACCTGACTGTAAGCGGCACGGTTGACGAAATAGAAAATTTTGACGGCGGAGCGGCTTTTACAATTGATGACGTTTTGTTTTCGGGCGTTCTCAAAGGCGAGCCCGGTTATAAAGTAAACCTTTTCGTTTTCGGTGAAACGAACATTGACGTTGGCGACAAGATTACGTTTTCCGCAAACGTTTCCGATAAAGCCCTTTTATACGAAGGAAGATTCGCCGCTGACGACGTGAGCAATAAAGTAAGGTATTATGCGCAAGTAAACGCATCCGATATAACGGCGACGGGGAACCGTGCGGATATATTTCAGAAAGTAAACGTGGCCATAAGAAACGCCCTTAAAAACAGTATGGGCGAAGAAGAATTCGCGGTGTCTTACGCTCTTTTATGCGGTAATTCCGACTACACGGGCAGCGACGTTTTAGATTCCTACCGAAACTCAGGGGTTGCGCATATTTTCGCCGTGTCGGGACTGCATATAGGTTTTCTTGCACTAGTTTTCGGGTTTATACTCGGCAAAATAAAAATTAACCCTTACGTCCGTGCCGTAATAATTTTTGCTATTTTGTTTTTCTATTCGGGAGTATGCGGTTTTACCATGTCGTCGCTCAGGGCAACGATAATGTGCGGAGTTTCAATGCTCGTTTTTGCAGGCGGAAAGAGATACGACGGGTTGTCTTCGGTCAGCATTTCCGCGGTAATACTTTCAGTGCTTTTCCCGACTCAGATTTTCAGCGCCGGCTTCATGCTTTCGTTTTCGGTCGTTTACGGAATACTTTTGCTGGCAAAACCTATATCGGCGACGATGAAATTTCTTCCCGAAAAGATAGCGCAAGCGTTTGGAACGGTTTTATCGGCGCAAATATTTTCAATACCCGTGCTTATCTGTTTTTTCGGTGAAATAACTTTACTCGCAACGGTTTTGAATTTGATTTTTATTCCCGTTGTCGGTGCGGTTTACGTGCTTTTGTTAGCAGGAGTTATTCTTTACGCAATTTCGCCCGTATTTTTATTCGTTCAGGATAAAATTATTTACGCTTTCAACTGGTTGTTCAAAATAATAGGGAACGAAGGTTTTGTAATCGGTGGGTTTACGCTTAATTTAATGGCGTTGTTTTATTATGCGGCATTTATAGTGTTATCCGGGCTGCTTAACTTAAAAAGAATAACGAAAACCTTTTTATTTTTCGTGTTTATCGCCGTATTTATTGTTTGTTCTGTGACATCAACGGTAAAAGACGCTAAAAAGGTAAAAGCGTACGCAATAGGAAATGCAAGAATTTCCGCAACGGCAATAGTCGGCGAAGATGGCGTCGCATTTATTATAAGTCATGCGGACAAATATTTTTCGGCGGCGAAGTTAGGTAGAATTTACAGACGGTACAACAAAAAGAAAATTGTGCTTATCGCTCTTTCGGGAATAGACGTGAATCTCGTCACTACTAAAATTTATCCGCTCGGGGAAATAACCGATGTTTACTACGTCGGCACAGATTATTCCGAAGTATATGAAAATTCTTTTAAAGACGTTAATTTTTCAGTTAAAGCCGACGGTGATAAAGTGAATTTTGTCGGCTATACAATTACTTTTTCCGAAAACGGCAGGGCGGCGGTGGTAAATTCTAACGGCAAAAGAGTTTGCGTTTTCGGAGAGTTCGGCTCGGATGCCGCAGATTTTAATCCGCAAACTCAATTCGACCTTATCGTTGCGTACGACTATCTTGAAAGGGTGTCCGCACTTTACGATTATAAAAACTTCGTTTCATACAGGAATTCGCTTGTGTATAAAAACGCCGAAAGAGAAGGCGCATTTTATTACGAGTTCGACTAACTTTACGAAATCGGTGGGAAAAGAAGATTGAAAACGACGTTAAGGTTTGGTATAATCAAATGGAAATGGTAAAAAGCATAACGCCAAACAGTTCGCAACAAAAAGTAATCGATTGCGACGGAAATATTCTTTTGTTTGCGCTTGCCGGTACGGGTAAAACGAATACTATTGCGCTTAAAATCGCAAAACTTATCACCGAAAATAAGGCTCGGCCGGAACAAATACTTTGTTTGACATTTACGAATAAAGGTTGCGCCGAGATGGAAAACAGAGTGAAAAGTACGGCACTTGGTGGCGGCGATAAAATAACGGTAAAGACGTTTCACTCATATTGTTATTCACTTATAATTAAAAAGGCGCTTTTTGACAAGTGCGGAGTAAACGATTATTCGATTTTCGACGAAGACGATTCTGCGGCGGTGATAGAAAAGGTTGCGGCGGACGTGAATATGCTTTTGCCGACAAAAACCGTCGGGAAAACGGGATATAGAATTATTGACCTTATTAAAAAAACGGCGATTGAAAAGGGAATACTTGAATCGGACGTAATTGAAGCGGGTAAAAAGGTTATCGAAGATTTTTACGGTAAGTCAAAAGACGAATTTAACGCCAAAGTAAATGAAATTTTTTACAATAAATTACCCGATTTTACCTTAAAGATAAAAAAAGATAAACTTATCGCTTTTTTTGCAAAGTATCAAAATCAATTAGAACTTTCACGGGCATACGATTTTGACGATTTGGAGTATTTGGCGAACTTTGCGCTGACCGACGAAAATTTTAAATCACACGTCGAAAATTCGTATTCTTACATATTCGTTGATGAAGCGCAGGACACTTCGTTTGACGAGTATAACTTTATAAAGCGTATATCGGGCAAGGCTAAAATTTGCCTTTGCGGTGATTTTTCGCAGACGATTTACGAGTGGCGAGGCTCTCGTCCCGACTTGATAATAAGCGATTTTAAGCAAAAGTATAATCCTGAAATAATTACTCTCGGTAAAAACTATCGTTCGTCGGGCGTGATTGCAAACGCATCCTTCGGTTTGCTTAAAAATATGTTTTCAAAAAGTTTTACGACAGAGTATGCCGAAAAGTCTTGTTCGGATAAAACAGGCGGCGAGCCCGTTTACTTAAAATCTGCTTACGACTTTAATGACGAAGCGGATTTTATAACCAAAAGTATTGATGAAAACCGTGAAAAAGACGCATGCGTGCTTGTAAGGACAAACGCTTACGCCGCCGCTCTTTCAAAACGGCTTGACAAGGATAAGTTTTTTCTCGTTCAGGATTTACAGTATTACAAGCGCAACGAAGTAAAGGAAATAATCGCCTTTTTAAGGCTTATTTTAAATCCTTACGACACGGTCGCTCTTGAAAGAATAGTGCTAAAATACGTAAACGGTTTCGGTGAGATTAAACTTGCGGACGTTTTGGACGACTCCGTTTACGATTTAGGAGTAAGGCTTTCCGATTTTATGGACGTTAAAACTCATACGGGCGGCGGCGATTTATTTAAACTGTTGACCGACGCTTACGACAATGAAAATATCGTGGTGTTCGATACGGAAACTACGGGTACGGATCCTGCGTCCGACGAAATAGTGCAAATCGCCGCAATAAAAACAGACCGTTTTGGAAATGAGATAAAAAGCCTTAATCTGTTAGTTAAAAGCACAAAGTCGGTGGGCGATTCGTTTAACGTTCACGGAATAAGCGACGAATTGCTTAAAGAAAAGGGGATAGATAAAGAAACCGCCTTAAATATGCTGATTGACTTTTTAGGGGATTGTGTGGTCGTCGGGCATAACGTAGGGTTTGATATTGCAATGGTGAACGCCGAACTTGAACGCAAAAAAATGCCGCTTAAAAAGTTTGACTTTTACGACACCTACTTTACGGCGAAAAGGTTTGTTAAAAATCAACGTGATTATAAGTTGACAACTCTTTCCGAAAGTTTGAATTTGAAATTCAAGTCTTCGCACGACGCACTTGACGACGTCAGGGCGACGGCGTGTCTTTTAACGTATTTGATGGACAACTTTATACGTAAAACGGCAAAGCAAAGGGCGGCTGCAATAAACAAATACATAGGGCTTTTCCGTAACCTTGCTTATGCGCTTGAAAATTACCGAAACAAACTTTACACTCTTCCGTTCAATGAGTTTATAGGGCAAGTCGTGGAAGGGCTTAAAGTGCGCTACGTTTACCGTGGCAATGACGCCGCACTTTTTAACGTGGAGCATTTTTTAAAACTTGCCGAATTGTTGAGTTTTAATTCAAGCAGCGCATATAATTCTCTTAAAAATACGATAAACGCCGCGTCTTTTTCCGCAGGGGATTTTGACGCACTCGCAAAAGAGCAAAACCTTATTCCGGTAATAACCGTGCATCAGGCGAAAGGTTGCGAGTTTAATTCGGTTTACGTTTGCGGGCTTGCGGACGGTATTTTCCCGACGACGGTTGCAATAAAAAAAGATAACTTGTACGAAGAAAAACGGCTTTTTTACGTCGCTTTTACCCGCGCTAAAAACAGACTGTTTTTACTTTGCCCTAAAAACTACTACGATTATAACGGACAAATTTACGGTGTAAACCCTTCTCGGTTTTTGCAAAGCGTTCCGAAAGAATTTATTAAAGAAATATAATTTCAACAGGTATTTTATCAGTTGTTTTAATATTGACTTGCATGTAAATTTATACTATTATTTTAAAGTACGAAAGGTGGCTTAATGAAATACATAATAGCAATCGACGAAGGAACTACAAGCACGCGCGCCGTGCTTTACGACCTTGAAAAAAGAAAAATAGTAAAACAAACCGCAACGCAGGTAAGTCAAATTTATCCTGCGCCTTCATGGGTGGAAGAAGACGCCAACGAAATTTACGCGCATACTCTTTCATCGCTTGTGGAAGTTTTGGAAAGCGTACCCGACATAAGCGAAGTTGTCGGAATTGCGGTTACAAATCAGCGTGAAACGGTTATCGCATGGGATAAAAAAACGGGTAAACCCCTTTATAACGCGATAGTTTGGCAATGTAGGCGTACTGCGGACTTTATGCAAAGACTTGAAAAGGATTACGGCGGAATTATCCGTGAAAAAACCGGCCTCGTTATGGACGCTTACTTTTCGGCAAGCAAAATAAAATGGTTGATGGACAACGTTTCCAAGGTTAAGGAAAAGACGATTTCGGGCGAAGTTTGTTTCGGTACTGTTGACAGTTATCTGATTTACAAGTTGACGGGTGGAAAAGCGTTTGTCACCGACGTAACCAATGCGTCGAGAACTATGCTTATGAACATAAAAACGCTTGAATACGACGACGACCTTTTAAAACTTTTCGGCGTGCCGAAAACGGCGTTGCCGAAGATTGTTTCGTCCGACGCACAAGTCGGTTATTTTACTTATAACGGGTATCAGATTCCTTTATGCGGTATTGCCGGCGACCAGCAGGCGGCACTTGTCGGACAGGGTTGCCTTTCGGCAGGGACGGGAAAAGTTACTTACGGCACAGGACTTTTTATGCTTTACAATATTGCGGAAAACCCCGTAATATCGAGAAACGGATTAGTTACGACCGTCGGATATAAAATGTGCGGCAAAACGGCGTACGCTTTTGAAGGCAGCGTATTTAACGCAGGTAGTGCCGTTCAATGGCTACGCGACGAACTCGGCTTTTTCGGTGAAGCGGCGGATAGCGAAAAGTTAGCCTTATCGGTCAGCGATAACGGTGGGGTTTATATCGTCCCTGCGTTCACGGGACTCGGCGCACCGTACTGGAACAGCGACGTAAGGGGAATTATTTGCGGGCTTACCCGCGGTAGCGGTAAGGCGCATATAACGCGCGCCGTACTTGAAGCGATGGCGTATTCGACAAAGGATCTTGCAACCGTAATGAGTGCGGAAAGCGGAGTCGATTTTACCGAAATACGTTCTGACGGCGGCGCAAGCGCAAACGGATTTTTAATGCAGTTTCAGGCAAACGTTTTAGGCGTGCCCGTAAACCGTCCCGAAGAAAAGGAAAGCACGGCGCTCGGCGCGGTTTACCTTTGCGGCGTAGGTATGGGGGTTATAAAGGAAGAAGATATTTCCGATTACAGAAAAACGGAAAAGATGTTTTTACCCGAAACGGGCGTCGATTACGATAAATATTATAAGGAGTGGAAACGCGCTGTCGATAAGTGCGTAAGGAACTGACTATGGAAAACAAAACTTTCACGGCAAAGGACGGAAAAGTTATTCATTATAAGGAGTGGGCGTGTGAAAACCCGAAAGCGATGCTCCAAATTTCGCACGGTATGGCGGAAAGTACGGTAAGGTACGAACAGTTTGCGGAGTTTATGTCCGAAAACGGTTTTTTGGTATTTGCCGACGACCATAGGGGACACGGCAAAACGGACGGTTGCAGCGGATACTCCGATGGGGATATGTTTTTCGATACGCTGTCTGATATTGCCGAACTTTCTTCTATTTACAAAAAGGCGCATCCTAATCTTAAACTTATACTTTTCGGGCACAGTTACGGCTCTTTTTTGACGCAGGCGTACATTGAAAGGTACGGTGACCTTGCCGACGGATTTATCGTCGGCGGCAGCGCGTATATGAAAGGCATGCAAGTCATTGCCGGAAGAATTGTCGCAAAACTGAACTGTCTTTTGGGAAAAAGTAAAAATCCGGCGAAATTTATCGCAAAACTGTCTTTCGGAAGTTATAACAAAAACTACAAGGACGGTACGACTTTCGTTTCTTCCGTAAAAGAAGAGTGCGACGCATACGCAAACAACCCCGAGTGCGACTTTGTTTTGTCTTATGGTTTTTATAAAAGTATGTTTTGTGCGTTTAAAAGGCTTTACGGTAAAAAGGTTACGGCGAATATTGATAAAAACAAGCCTATTTTACTTATAAGCGGCAAGGCGGACCCCGTAGGGGGATACGGAAAACTCGTCGATAAACTTTACGACTTTTACCTAAATAAGGCGGGTGTGAAATCTGTTGAAAAAGTTCTTTACGACGGTGTCCGTCATGAATATTTAAACGACGTTTCAAAAGAAGCGGCGAAAAATGAAATTCTTGAATTTTGTTTAAGCGTTTGCGGAAAGTAAAATGGTTGAAGTGGTTGCCGCGCTTATTTTTGAGAATAATAAGTTTATGATTTGCCAAAGACCCGAAAACAAGACAAGGGGATTACTTTGGGAATTCGTAGGCGGAAAAGTTGAAAAAGGCGAAACGAAAAAGCAAGCGCTTGTACGCGAGTGCATGGAAGAATTGGGCGTGGTCGTTGAAGTAGGCGAAGTGTTTTGCGACGTCGTGCATGAGTATCCCGATATTACCGTACATTTAACGCTTTTTACGGCAAAAATAATATGCGGAACTTTGCAAAGGTTAGAACATAACGACGTTAAGTGGATAACGGCGGATGAAATAGATAATTTTAAGTTCTGCCCTGCCGACGACGAGATACTTAAAAAATTAAAGGCTAATTTGTCGAAAAGAGTTTAATTGGTTTTTTATTTGACTTTTTATAACTATTTGATATAATAAAGTAGAATTAAAAAAAAGGAGAGGGTTTATGCCATTACTTAAAGATTTAGAACAGTTTAAAAACGTGTCGCCGGCGCTTCAATGGGCGATTTTTATCGTTGCGGCGCTTATTGCGCTTCTTGCCGTCGTTTCGCTTTGTGTTTCTGTGTGGCTTTTCTTTAAATACATAAGGTTTAACAGAAAGAAAAACAGCGCAAACTTGTCGGGCGGTGAAGTCGCAAGGAAAATTCTTGACAACAACGGACTTAAAAACATAAGGGTTTCAACCTTCGGTTCTTTCCTTTTCGGCAACAGTTATTCGCATTATTTTCACAAGGTTCGTCTTCGCAGATTGACTTGCAACAAAAAAAGCGTGACGTCGCTTGCGATGGGCGCGCAAAAATCTTCGCTTGCGATTCTCGATAAAAACGGCGATAAGGATATGAAAAAACGTGTTTTATTGACGCCGCTTATCTTTTTCGGTCCCGTTGCGTTTATTCCGATAGTTGCGGTTGGCGTTGCCGTCGACTACTTTATGTTTAACTTTACAGGAGTGTGGACTATTATTGCTGCGGCGATAGGGTTTTTCTTCTACTTAATTTCCTTTGTTCTATCTATTATGGTACTTAAAACCGAAGTTAAAGCGCAAAAACTTGCATGTGAAATACTTAAAAAGGAAAATCTTGCAACGTCTGACGAAGTTGAAGATATGAAAGAATTGTTTAAGCTTTACAATATTCAATACGTCAACGATATTATTATGGAGTTCTTACAACTAGTTTTAAGGGTGTTGACCTTTATCGCGAAGATGCAAAACAATTCGTCGTCAAGCGGCGATTGACAAATCAAACAAAACAATTGCGGCGGAGCAAAATTGCTCCGCCGCTTTTTTATAATAAAAGTCATAAAGCGAACAAGCGGAATTATTAAAATAAAACAATAATTTATTTTTCTTTGCCCAAGCGTTTGACAAAAACATTTTATTGTTATAGAATAATTAAGCGTTTTGAAATAAATGTTTTTGCGCCATTAGCTTTGGTTGGATAGAGCGTCGGTTTACGGAGCCTCGTCGCAACTCGACTTTTACCAGCCGATTGCTTAAAGCCAATCGGCTATGTTTGTCAGTCGGTTGCTCCTCTTCCCAAAAAATCTTTGCAAGGCAAATCTTTTTCGGGGACCCCGTATTTGTAACCTTCGGTTCCTTACGGGATATAAGTTTTTCAACTCAATATAATATGCGCCATTAGCTCAATTGGATAGAGCGTCGGTCTACGGAACCAAAGGCAATAGAGCGTAAAGCCTCTTGGAATTCAGGTCAACGAACATTGGGCAAAATGCAAAAAAAATACAACTAAATATCATCTGCGCCATTAGCTCAATTGGATAGAGCGTCGGTCTACGGAACCGAAGGTTAGG
>JAXFZW010000074.1:0-16948 GCA_034184645.1 Clostridia bacterium
TACAAGCAACTTGAAAACAAAAAACCGACTTCTGTCGACGTAACTGCCGACCGCGATGAAGCAATTAAAATAATTAAAAAATCCATGGACAGTTATAAAAGAAATTTATACGAGTTAACTGCAAAATAATGATTTACGATAAAATTAAAAAAAACGCCTTTGATAAAATCAAAGGCGTTTTTGTCTGTCATAAAAACATTTAATTTAGCGAGAAATAATATGGCGTTTTAAAACTTTTCTTCAGCAAGTTTTTTGAAGTAAGGCAACGAGTTTTCAATACGCTTTTTGTCAACACAATAAGCAATTCTGACATAACCTTTTACACCAAAATCATCACACGGAACGACAAGAACGTCGTATTTTTTTGCTCGCTCATAAAATATAGTTGCGTCTCCTTCCGGAGCTTTAACAAACAGATAAAACGCACCGTCAGGTTTAACGACGTCAAAACCGTAAGATACTAACGAGTTATAAAGCAAGTCCCTATTTTCCTTATAAACGGAAACGTCAGAAGTCAAATTAACACAATATTTTATAACCTTTTGAAACAAACTTGGAGCACAAACATATCCCAAAGATCGTCCGGCGCCGCAAACCGCCAAATAAACCTTATCGGCACATTTCATTTTAGGACTAACAGCAATATAGCCTATTCTTTCACCTGGCAACGAAAGTGCTTTTGAATAAGAATAACAAACAAGACAATTATCGTAATAATTCATTAAATAAGGGACTTTTACATCTCCGTAAACAAGTGCCCTATAAGGCTCATCAGCGATCAAGTATATCGTTTTGCCATATTCTAAAGATTTTTTACGAAGTAAATCACAAACTTTTTTGACTGTTTCTTCACTGTAAACTACACCACTCGGATTATTCGGCGAATTTATAATTACGGCACGTGTATTTTCATTGAGTTTGCTTTTAAAATCTTTTATATCGATTTGTAACGTGTTTTTCTCGGGGGACGAAACAACAATAGTCCCACCTGCGTTTTCAATAAAAACCCTATATTCTGTAAAAAACGGTGCAAAAACAATACACTCCTCACCCTGATTCAATATGGCTTTTAGTGAAATCGTAAGCGATGCAGCTGCACCGCAGGTCATATAAATATTGTCAGGCGTAATACCAACTTTAAACTTATCGTTAATATCGTCCGAAATTGCTTTTCTTACACTAAAATCACCTTGCGCGGAAGTATAACCGTGCAAACTAATTGAACTTTCGGTTTCAAGCAAATTTTTTATTGTTTCAGCAACTTCCTTTGGCGGTTCAACGCTTGGGTTACCAAGACTGAAATCATAAACTCTGTCTGAACCAACCTCTTGTGCCCTTATTTTGCTATATTCAAATATTTCACGTATTATTGAACGTTTGCTGCCCAAAGCAAGCATTTTTTCATTGATTTCCATTTTACACCTTTAACCCAAGTAAATCAGCGGCATTTTCAAAGAAAAGTTTATTTTCGGTTTTTTCACCTAAATTGTACGATTTGAGAATTTTTACATCGTCTTTTATATCGCGCCACGGACAGTCTGTAGCAAAAAGAACTTTATCTTCACCGTGTTTATATAAAATCTTTTTAAATAATTCTTCATCGATTTCATGCAAAGTAAATGCCGTATCTATATAAACGTCTTCACCGGCAAGCAAGTCATAAACTTGTTCCCATTGCTTGTGCCCACCGTAATGAGCAAGGACAAATTTGTTATGCCCAACCTTCTTTATCACTTTTTTAGCAAGTTCGGGTGGGCATTTTACAGGAAGACCGATATAACCGTCGTCAACTCCTGCATGAGTCACAACAATCATATCCAAATCTTTTGCCGCTTTCAAAATCTGAACGTACCCATCGTCATCAATAAAGGTGCTTTGATAATCCGGGTGGATTTTTACACCCTTAAAACCGTTTTTCTTTAAAAAACGCATTTTACCGTAAATATCTTCACACTTTGGATGCATCCCGCCAAATGAAATAAGTCTTTTTGAGCCTACGGAATACTTTTCGTTTACTCCAATGGCAAATCTGGTAACACTTTCAAACTGTTCGGGTTTTGTTAAAACGGGAAGGCATACACATAAATCTGCACATCCTCTTTCCATCGCCTCTATTAACCCGTCGACAGTTCCGTTAGTATAAGCGGTCCCATTACTGTTTTTTTCAAGTAAACGGACTGTTTTTTCGGCAATTTTTTCAGGAAAAATATGTGTATGAAAATCGATTATCATGTGACTAAGTTATAAATTACGCAATACTTGCAATATCTTTATCCGAAAGAGTGGAAATTTTCAAGTTGTTTAAAACCTTTTCCGCCTTTACCGTATCCGAAAGTTTTAAAACAATATACGCATCAGCGCCGGCTGTCGATAAACCGTACATATACTCAACGTTAATATTTACGTCCGATAAACCTTTTACAAGATCGCAAAGGCTTCCCGCTTTATGTCCTATCTTTACAACATATACTTCGGTAAGCATAGTTGAAAATCCTTTTTCGGCAAGAATTTTTCTGCCGTTTTCAGGATCGCTTACTATAAGCCTTAAAAGTCCGTATTCCGAAGTGTCTGCAAGCGAAAGTGATAAAATATTAACGCCGCCCTCCTTTAATACGGAAAGAACTTCTCCGAGTCTTCCTTGCCTGTTTTCAATAAAAACAGATAATTGTTTTGCACTCATACTCTTCTCCTTATCAGAAAAATTTACGATTATCGATTACATGAACCGATTTACCTTCAAAACGCTGTATAGTTTGAGGTTCAACTATTCTTATTTTTGCATTAAGACCTATTGTTTCGTTTATCTTATGAGCAATTTTGGCAGTTAAACTTTCAAGACCCCTGATTTCATCCGTGAAATTCTTTTCGGCAATTTCAACCTGAATTTCAAGCGTATCAAGGTTATTAACCCTGTCAACTAAAATCATATAGTGTGGTGATAGTTCCGGTATCTCTAAAAGGGCTGTTTCAACCTGACTCGGGAAAACGTTTACTCCACGAATAATAAGCATGTCGTCAGATCTGCCCTTAAATTTACCTATTCTTGCGCTTGTTCTGCCGCATTCACACTTGCCGTAATCAATGTTTGTTATATCTTTCGTGCGGTATCTTATAAGCGGCAAGCCTTCCTTGGTGAGCGTCGTAAAAACCAATTCGCCGTATTCGCCCGGGGCGACGTGCTTTAAGTTTTTAGTATCAACTATTTCAGGTAAGAAGTGGTCTTCGCAAACGTGCAAACCCTTGTGATAAATACAGTCGCATGCAACACCCGGCCCCATCACCTCGGAAAGACCGTATATATCGTGAGCGTGAATATGTAATCTTCTTTCAATTTCTTCACGCATTTTGTCCGTCCAAGGTTCTGCCCCGCAAACAGCATTTTTAAGTTTTAACTTATCGATACTACCTTCTTTTTCCAAAACTTCGGCAATATGCAATAAATATGAAGGAGTACAACAAATAGCCGTAACCCCAAAGTCCAGCATCATTGTTGTAAGTTTTCTGGTGTTTCCCGTACTCATCGGAACAACCATTGCACCAACCTTTTGAGCCCCGTCATGTGCGCCAAGCCCACCGGTAAATAAACCGTAACCGTAAGCTACCTGAACAATGTCGTCGCGGCCAACATCTGACATAGTTAAGCATCTTGCAACGCATTCTGCCCATACGTCAAGGTCATGTCTTGTATAACCGACAACGGTTGCCTTGCCTGTCGTACCGCTAGACGCATGAATTCTTACGATCTGTGAGTGAGGAACGGCAAAAAGCCCGAAAGGATAATTATCTCTCAAATCGTCTTTTGTCGTAAACGGCAATTTTTCAAGATCATCAATACCTTTAATATCACCCGGGAGCATCCCGAGTGCCTGCATTTTTTTACGGTAAAACTCTACGTTATGATAAACGTAGTCGACGATTTTACGAAGCCTTGCACTTTGCAGGGCAGTCATCTCGTCACGGCTCATGCACTCCTTGGTTTCGTTCCAAATCATTTTTATTCTCCTTTATAACCACTCAAAAACGCCTTTTTATTTATATCAATCGTTTTAGGTGGAACAGTTTTTTCAATAACGCTTAACCAATCTTCTTCATTAAATCCGATATATTTTGCGGCAAGACCTAAAATTACGATATTAAGTACCTTACTGTTTCCCAAAGATTCCGATACTTTTACTCCGTCAAAAGAATAAACTGTATGTTCTTTTTTAAGTTCTTCGATTATGTTTTCAGGATACTGTTGGGCTCCCGAAATTACTGTCATAGGATCGATTCTTTGATCATTAACAACTATTACGCCGTCTTTTTTAAGAAAATGAGCGTATCTTAAAGCTTCCAAACGCTCAAAAGCTATCAAAATATCCGCATCGCCCTCTTCAACTACGGGCTCACTCACGTTTTCGCCGAATCTGACGAAGGTAACAACACTACCGCCTCTTTGAGCCATACCATGCACTTCGGAAAGCTTAACGTCAAATCCGCAAGCCATAGCGGTTTTACCGATAATTCTGCTTGTTAAAAGTGTACCTTGTCCGCCTACGCCGACAACCATAATATTCATGCTTTTCATCTTTCCACCTTCTCGATTGCGCCGAACTTACAGTTAGATTTGCAAAGGCCACAGCCATTGCACATTGCTGTATTTATCATAATTTTGCCGTCATCCCTTTTTGTAAGAGCCGGGCAACCTATTTTAAGGCACATTCCGCATTTAACGCATTTATCGGAAACTTCTTTGCAAACGTACGGGAACTTCTGTCCTTTTAGAAGAGCACAGGGTGCTTTTGCAATAATTACCGAAAGTTCGTCTGATTTAACCCTGTCTTTTATAACTTCGGTAAGTTTTTCAACGTCAAACGAATTTACCGTTGTAACGCTTTTTACGCCTATTGCCTTACACAATTCTTGTAAGTCAATTGCATAGGTTTCCTCGCCTTTAAGTGTTTTACCGGTTGCGGCGTGTTCCTGATGCCCCGTCATACCGGTCGTTCTGTTATCAAGAATAACAACGGTAGCCGTAGATTTGTTGTAAACAAGATTTATAAGAGAATTTACGCCTGTATGTAAAAAGGTAGAATCCCCTATAACGGCAACCCAATTTTTAACGTAATCCTTACCCTTTGCCTTTTCCATACCGTGTAGTGCGGAAATACTTGCACCCATGCAAAGCGTCGTATCGATAACGGAAAGCGGCGCAACAGCACCGAGGGTATAACATCCAATATCGCCCGCAGCATGAATTTTAAGTTTATTTAAAACCGAAAATACGCTTCTGTGCGGGCATCCAGGACAAAGTATCGGCGGACGGTTAGGAACAATTTTCTTGTCAAAAACCTCGTCATTTTTGCCGTAAATTACTTTTTTAAGTAAATTTGCGCTATATTCACCCTGTTTTGTAAAGCACTCTTTACCTTTAACGTTAAGTCCCCAAGACTTGATTTGATCTTCGATAACCGGTTCTAATTCTTCAAATACATAAACGGTTTCAACCTTTGAAACAAATTCTTCAATCAGTTTTTTAGGGAGCGGATTTATTAACCCGAGTTTAAGAACGCTGGCATTCGGACACGCTTCCTTAACGTATTGATAAGGAATTCCGCTCGTTATAAAGCCGATTTTAGTATCATTATAATAAACTTTATTTATAGAAAAATCCGAACAATCCGCAGCAAGCGCAAGTTCACGTTTTTCAACCGCAACGTGCCTACCGATAGCCGACCCCGGCATCATAACGTATTTAGGAACGTTTCTTTCATAAATTTTATCTTCCGGAACAACTCTGTCGCTCAATGAAAGCGCGCTTTGTGAGTGAGCAAGTTTAGTAGTTGTTCTGAAAATTACCGGCGTATCGTATTTTTCGGAAAGGTCAAAAGCAAATTTTATAAACTCTTTTGCCTCACCGCTATCCGACGCTTCAATAAGCGGAACGTGCGCACTCCTTGCAATCATCCTTGTATCTTGTTCGTTTTGAGAACTGGCAAGTCCCGGATCGTCTGCAACAACAATAACCGATCCGCCGTTTACACCCGTATATGAGAAAGTGTAAAGCGGATCGCTTGCAACGTTAAGCCCGACGTGTTTCATGCACGAAAGACTTCTTACACCGGCGACAGAAGCGCCGAAAGCAACTTCTAACGCAACCTTTTCATTAGGTGCCCACTCTGTATAAACCTCAGGGTACTTTGCGAGATATTCGGAGATTTCGGTACTCGGCGTCCCGGGATATGCGCTTGAAACTTTTACACCTGCTTCATATGCACCCCTTGCGATTGCCTCATTACCGAGCATAATTACTTTTTCGTCCATTAGTTTTTCCTTAAATCCTTTATTCTTTTTGCTTTTCCTTCAAAACGTTGAAGGGTGTTAGGAGATTCAAGCTTAACTTTCGCATCAAGCCCTAAAATAACTCGAAGTTTACCCCTTACGCGTTTTTCAAGATTTTCAAGTTCTTTAAATGAATCCGTATTTTTTACAAGTTCAACGCGAACTGTCAAAATATCGGAATAGCCTTCCCTTTCAACAACTATTTCATAATGCGGTCCAAGTTCCGGAAATGCCAAAACAACTTCTTCAATTTGTCCGGGGAAAACGTTTACCCCGCGGATTTTAAGCATATCATCCGATCTTCCGGAAGGATTTTCCATCCGACAAAAAGTTCTTCCGCACTTACAAGGCTCATAATTTAATCGTGTTATATCTTTCGTGCGGTATCTGATAAGCGGCAAACCTTCTTTTTTAATACACGTCACGACAAGTTCGCCCTTTTCACCTTCGGGTAAAACTTCGCCGGTTTCCGAATTGATTATTTCAGGAATAAAATAGTCTTCGTTTACGTGCATACCGCAAAGATATTCACACTCTCCGGAAACACCGGGGCCCATCAGTTCGCTCATGCCGTAGTTTGAAGTAATCAACATATCGTCGCCCCAAACTTTATGAGCTTCTTCACGCATTGCGTCGGTCAAAAGTTCACTGCCGAAAAGACCGATTTTAACATTTAAGTCTTTTTTAGGGTCAACACCTATTTCATTTGCAACTTCGGCTAAACGAAGCGCATACGACGGCGTTGCGACAAGTAAAGACGTCCCGAAGTCTTTCATATACATTATTTGTTTTTCGGAATTGCCGGTAGATGACGGAACGATTGTTGCCCCTATATTTTCAAGACCGTAATGAAGTCCGAGCGCACCGGTAAACATGCCGTAACCGAAACAAATTTGCGCAACGTCTTTATTGCTCGCCCCACCCATACATGCAATACGTGAAACACATTCAGTCCACATATTAAGATCGTTTTTCGTATATCCTACGACAGTTGGTTTGCCCGTAGTTCCGCTTGACGCATGAATTCGCACAAGTTCGTCTTTCGGAACAGCAAAAAGCCCGAAAGGATAATTGTCACGAAGATCCTGCTTTGTAACAAACGGAAGTTTTCTTAAATCGGCAAGCGTTTTAATATCTTCGGGTTTGACGCCTGCGTCATCCATTTTCTTTTTGTAAGGCAAAACTTTTTCATAAACTCTGTTTACAGTCTCTTTCAGCCTTGCAAGTTGCAATTCTTCAATTTCTTTTCTTGATAAAGTTTCTTCCTTCGACCAAATCATAATATATCCTAAAATTACTTTATTTCGTTTTCAATTTGTTTGTTGAATGCGTTTTCTATTGTCTGTTCGCTCGGCTTTTGTGTAAAAAGCGAAACGATAAGCGTAATAATTACAGATAAAATCATACAAATTACGCCGATAAGCGGTGATTGTGCAACCCCTGCTTTAAGAATATTACCGACGCCCGAATCAAATCCGACGGATACTCCACCGAATACGATTACAAGTACGACAGTCAAAACAAGCCCGCCCACAACGGAAGTAATCGCCGCCGCTTTTGTCAATTTTTTATTATAAAGTCCCAAAACGAACGGTCCGAAAAAACATCCCGAAAGAGTTCCCCAACTGAGTCCCATAAGATATGCAATAGCAGCAATGTGATATTTATTGTTAAGGAGCGCAATACCGACCGAAATCGCAATAAAAACAAAACAAACAATTCTCATTGTAAGCGTAACGTTTTTGTCCGACGCTTTTTTATTTATCGATCCTTTATAAAGGTCAACGGACAATACCGACGACGACGCAAGCGCAACAGATGCAAGTGTTGACATACTTGCAGAAAGAACCAAAACGGCAATCAAGCCTTTAAGCCCGTTAGGAATTACAATATTTAGCATATTTGGGACAATATTATCAGTACCGCCTTCGGGAAGCCCTGTAAAAAAAAGCCTACCGAAAGACCCTACGAGATATGCCGATACACCTACGATAAAAGCAAAAATCGTGCTGACGATAGTACCCTGCTTAATCGCCTTTTTATCACGTACGGAATAATATTTGTGTACCGTTTGCGGAAGCCCGTAAACACCGAGCGAAGTCAAAAGAACCAATGAAATCAACGAAACCATGGGCGACGATAAAAATCCGCCGTTTCCGTAAGGCGCAAACAAACCGAATCCGTCATCGGAAAGTTTTTTGAAACCTTCAAATCCGTCAACCTGACTGCTTGCCATAAAGAAAATCACCATCACAATTACGCCAGCAAGCATAATCAAACCCTGAACGAAATCGGAAAGCGAAGTAGCAAAGTACCCACCGAATATTAAGTAAAGCGCAGTAAGCAGCGCAAGACAAATAGTAATAATCGTTCCGTCAATGCCGAACATGATTCCGAAAAGGTTCCCAAGTCCGTTATAAACGGACGCCGCATAAGGAATTAAAAACAAAAATATTATAATTGCAGAAATCTTTTTTAAAAATGGAGATTCGTAGCGTTTTTCGAAAAAATCAGGCATGGTTTTTGCCGAAAGTCTGACAGTCATATTCTTTGTGCGCTTTGCCATAATCATCCACGCAAGTAGGCCGCCTATTATCGCATTACCGACGCCTATCCAGATTGCCCCAAGTCCGAATTTCCAACCGAAACTTCCCGCATAGCCGATAAAAATAACCGCAGAAAAATATGTAGTGCCGTAGGAGAACGCACTCATCCATCCGTTTAATCCTTTTTTACCTGCAAGTAAAAAATTATCTACGGAATTTGCTTTTTTCCGCGTATAAACAGCAATAAAAACCATTGCCGCAACATATAAGCCTAAAATCAAGTAATTGAAAACCATTTTTAACTCCGTTGTCAATAAAACAAAATCGCCGAATAATCGGCGAAACAATAACTTTAAAACCAAAAAGATTTTATGATTAAATTTCCCCTACCGTTTTATTATATAAAACGAAGGTATAAAAGTCAATTTTTTTACAATATATATAACAATTTTTTATGAAATATGATTGTAAAAATTTCAATAAAAATCAAACATAAAAAATTACGTCGTCAAAAAACACCGTAAAACAGCAACCCAAGAAGAGCCGCAAAAATTATAAGCAATATGGCGGATATGCTCTTTTTTCTCAATATTTTATAAACAAAATACAGCACTCCTGTCAGACAGAAAATAGTTAAAGATTTCCAGTCAAATACAAACGAATCTCCGATTTTTGAAATTCCGAAAACAACCGAAATGAAAATAGTGATACCCGTACCTACGATAAGTCCTACAACAACAGGTCTTACACCATTTAAAAATGCTTGTACACCCGCAAACTTCAATAAATTTTTAAGTATAGACACTATAACCAAAATTATTAAAAACGCAGGTAAAACAACGCCTATCGTCGCAAGTAAAGCCCCTAAAAAGCCTGCCTGTGAATAACCTATAAACGTTGCCATATTTATTGCGATAGGTCCGGGGGTTGACTCCGATACGGCAATAAAGTTTAAAAGCTGCTCATAAGTCAACCAACCGTGTTCCAAAACTTCCTGAGTCAGTAAGGAAATCATCCCATAACCGCCACCGAAGGAAACAACGCCTATTTTAACAAACGTCAAAAATAAATCGATAAGTAACGGCATTATTTACCCTCCTTATCAACTTTATCGTTTATAAGGTCTTCTTGATTGTTTTCATTCTTATTATTCAATTTGTTTTTATTTTTTAAAATACCGATTAAATAAACTACAACCCCTATAAATCCTGCAATCAAAATGATAAAAACAGTTGAAAAATTAAAGGAAAATAGCGTTATTAGGACTATTGCGCCGAAAGCTAAAACAAACATTACGATATTAAACGCAGTAGGCTTTAAATGTTTAAACATTTTAATTCCTGCGCTAATAATAAGAAAAGCTACTGCGGACTGAATCCCCTTAAACGCCGCATTTACTAATTTAAGTTTCAAAAATGCGTCAAAAAACAATGAAATTAAAAGGATAACGATAAAAGACGGTAACACAACCCCGAGCGTTGAAAAAAAAGCCCCCCAAAAACCGTTTCTTTTATAGCCCAAATATGTTGCCGTATTGACCGCAAGCGGTCCCGGCGTTGATTCGGCAATAGCAATAACGTCAAGAAATTCTTCATGTGAAAGCCAATTCCTTTTTTCGGTAATTTCACGCTCGATTACGGCAATCATAGCATAGCCGCCACCAAAGGTAAAAAGACCGATTTTAAACATTGTTAAAAACAATTTAATAAGTTCTTTGAATTTTTTCATTTTAATATTCCGTGCGAACAACTTCAAACATCGTTTCGCTATCAAAAACCTTGCCTTTTTTTATAATAACTGACGGATATTCACTATTATTTACCGCATTAGGAAAATTTTGTGTTTCAAAACAAAAACCGCCGCGATATTTAAGTCCTTTTTGGGGGTTATTCGGTAAAAAATTACCTGTATAAAATTGCATTGCAGGCATATCGGTGTAAACGTTAAGTTGTAATTTATCATGCTTAGCAGCGGCAACTTTTCTAAAATTTTTACCATTTAAAACGTAGTTAATGTCATATCCGTTACAAATTTTTATAATTTCATTATCAGAATCAATCGATTCTCCTATTTTTTTAAACTTCCTGAAATCAAACGGCGTGTTTTCAACATTTAAAAAGCCTTCCGGAATAAGATTTGCCTTTACCGGCGTAACCATATCGGCATCAATAAAAACCTCGGTGTTAAACGTGTCTCCAAAATTAAAATATGTATGATTTGTCACGTTAAACGGCGTATTTTCAGTCGATTCGGCATGATATTTGATTTTCAATCCTTTATTGACAAGTGAAAAAGTAACTGAAAAAGTTATGTCGCCAGGAAACCCTCCTTCACCGTTTTTACTGAACAATGTCACAATAAGCGAATCACCGACTGTTTTTGCCGAAAAAAACTTTGAGTTAAATCCATTATATCCGCCGTGTAAACAGTTTTCGCCGTCATTTTTATCAAGAATATATGTTTTTCCGTCTAAAACAAAACTTGCGTTTTCAATTCTACCGCAAACTCTGCCGACAGTCGCACCCAAATAATACTCGTCATTTAAATAATCGATTGCAGAGTCGTAATGTAAAACAATTTCTTTTAAGCCGTCTTCCGTTTGCACGCAAAAAGAACGGATAATTGCACCGTAATTAAGTATTTTTACCGTGCAGTATCCGTTCGTCAATGCATATTCGGTAAGAGTTTCACTACCTACCTTAAATAAATCTTTTTTAATTATACTCACAAAGATATTTCGCCTTTTTCACCAAGAAGATTTATGTTTTCAGTTAAAATGGGATTTACGCACTCGTTTATAAAATCATCAACCTGACCGGGTGCTCTACCTATATAAAGCGACGGATTGACCATTTCGGAAAGTTTGTCTTTAACCGCATTAAATAACTCATCTTGTCTAATGAGGTCAAGAAGATTATTTTCTTTACCGTAAATTTTTACGTTTTCACCGGCTTTCATTGAAAGTTTTCTTATTTCTTCATGTAAAATCTGCCTGTCACCACCGGCTTTAACACATTCCATAATAATATTTTCAGTCGCCATAAAAGGAAGTTCAAACGCAACGTGTTTTTCAATCATCTTTTCATAAACAACAAGGTTTTCCGAAACGTTAAGATAAAGTCTTAAAATGCCGTCAATCGCTAAAAACGCCTGAGGTATAACAATTCTTTTATTAGCGGAATCGTCAAGCGTTCTCTCTAACCATTGTGTCGACGAAGTAATTGCAGTATTTGTCGGCAACGATATCACAAATCTACATAGTGCTCCCATACGCTCTGAGCGCATAGGATTTCGTTTATAAGCCATGGCAGACGAGCCGATTTGTGACTTTTCAAACGGTTCTTCAATCTCTTTTTCATGTTGCAAAAGCCTTATATCGTTTGAAAATTTATAAGCACTTTGCGCAATTTGCGAAAGCGTAGATAATACGAGATAGTCAAATTTTCTCGAGTAAGTTTGTCCTGTGACGGGACAAACTTTCTTATACCCCATTTTGCCGACTACAAGTTTTTCAAGTTTTTTAACTTTTTCCTCATCACCGTCAAACAAATCCATAAAGCTTGCCTGAGTTCCCGTTGTACCTTTTACCCCACGGAGTTCAAGCCTGTTTTTTAATTCTTTTAACGATTTATAGTCGGAAATCAAGTCGTTTAGCCACAAACACGCTCTTTTGCCGACAGTTGTTAGTTGTGCCGCTTGAAAATGAGTAAACCCAAGCGTCGGCAAAGATTTATATTTTAATGCAAAGTTTTTAAGGTTATTTATTACGCTTAAAAGTTTTTTCATTACGACGTCAATGGCATTATCAATCATTATGAGATCGGCGTTATCGCCGACAAAACAACTTGTCGCACCGAGATGAATTATTCCCTTTGCCTTTTCAGCTTGCTTTCCGTAAGCCAAAACGTGTGCCATAACGTCATGACGCACCTGCTTTTCAAGTTCCGCCGCTTCTTCAAAATTTATATCTTCGGCATATTTTTTCAGGTCTTCAATTTGTTCGTCGGTAATTTCAAGACCGAGTTCTTTTTCACTTTCGGCAAGTGCAATCCAAAGTCTTCTCCAAAGACGAAATTTTGAGCCGTCTGAAAAAACTTTCTTCATCTCGTCGCTTGCATACCTTGTGGTCAGCGGATTTTCATATATTTCCGTATTCATAACGTTTTCCTTATAAAACTATCGTTCCAACGCTTCTGACTTTAAGCGGAATTATTGCCGACTTATCGTAAAAAGCAGACATTTTTTCTATAAAATAATCAAGATTTTCGTTTTTAACAATATTTAGCGTTGTCCCTGCGAACCCACCTCCGTGAACCCTGCATGCACCTCCGCAAATATAATTTTCGGCGATAGCAAGCGCACGAATTATAAGCTGATCTTCGCTTCCGTCGACACGGCAATTTTGCAGGTTGATTGCAGAACTGATTCCGGAATTTTTTACCGAATTCAAAAAAGTTTTATAGTCGCCTGTCGGCAACGTCTTAAAAATAGCGTCAACTCTTTTATTTTCTTCAAAAAAATGAATTGCACGTACAATTGCCCTATCGCTTACTTTTCCGACAACATCGGGTAATTTGGCATAAAATTCACTTTCGGAAATATCAATCAGCCTTTCCTTTCCCATTACCCTTGCAACCGAATACATTTCTTTCGGGATAGCCGCGTATTCATCGGTAAGATTAGCGTGACTGCCGCCGGTATTGATTAAAACCAAAGTGTAATCACTCAAATCGGCATTTATTTTTTCTACCTTAATTCTGTTTTTATTTCCGAAATCAAGTCTGTTTAAACCGCCGAAAGCAATCGCCGTTTGATCGAGAAGTCCGCACGGTTTGCCGAAAAACACGCTTTCGGCATACTGGGAAACTTTTGATTTTTCTTCATTAGTCACCCTGTCCTCATTATAAAGGAAGGACAAAATTTCCGCAATAAGCACTTCAAAAGATGCGGAAGAAGAAATCCCCGCACCACCTACTACGTTACTCGTCATTGCAGCGTTAAAGCCACCGACTTCGTAACCGTAATTTTTAAGCCCCTCAATTACGCCCCTGATCAGTGCGGCGGACGTACCGAATTTTTCACTCGGCTTATCGTCAAGTTTTATAATAATTTCGTCATAACCTTCGGACTTAACTTTAACTATATTGTCGTCGGTTTTTTTGAAAGCGGCAACGCAGTCAAGACTTATAGCACACGAAATTACCCTTCCGCCGTTATGGTCGGTATGGTTTCCGCAAACTTCAACCCTTCCGGATGACGATGCAAAATACGGCTTTCCACCGTAAAACGTTTCAAAACTTTTAACAAGCTTTTCATATCTTTCACGTTGAAAAGCGGAGTCTTCACCATATAAAACAGGAAAACTTTTAAAAACTTCCTGCAAATTATCGTAAGGCTTTTTCATTTACATTAACCTCTTTTTTATTTCCTCATAAAATTATAACATTTTTTACTGATTTTGTAAACGGAAGAAAGCACATTATTTTATCTTTATACACACATAAAACGACAACTATAAGACGATAAATTCTTGACTGTTTTAAATATTTAGTATATAATGTTTAGCGATTTGAATTTTCGGAGGCAAAAAAATCAGTATGGACTTCAAAAAAATCGAAAAAAAATGGCAAGCAATTTGGGAAAAGGAAAAAATAAACAATTTTAACCCCAAAAACGTAGACAAAAAATATTATTGTCTTGAAATGTTTTCGTATCCTTCGGCCGCAAAACTTCACCTTGGACATTGGTACAACTACGGACCGACCGATAGTTTTGTTCGCTACAAAAAAATGAAAGGCTACGAAGTTTTTCAACCGATGGGATTTGACGCTTTCGGTCTTCCTGCGGAAAACTATGCCATAAAAACGGGTATTCACCCTAAGGATTCCACTGAAAAAAATATTGCAAACATGGAACAAACTTTGCGTGAAATGGGCGCAATGTTTGACTGGAACGCCGAAATTAAAACTTGTAATGAAGATTACTACAAATGGACTCAATGGATTTTCCTTAAACTTTTCGAAAAGGGACTCGCTTATAGAAAAGAAGCCCCTGTTAACTGGTGCCCTTCTTGCAAAACCGTTCTTGCAAACGAACAAGTCGTGAACGGTGAATGTGAACGTTGCCATTCTCAGGTAGTTAAAAAGGATTTAACACAATGGTTTTTCAAAATAACCGATTATGCCGAAGAACTTTTGCAAGGCTTAAACGATCTTGACTGGCCTGAAAAGACAAAACTTATGCAAAGAAACTGGATTGGCAAATCCACCGGTGGTGAAATTGAGTTTACGGCGGAATCCGGCGACAAATTCAAAGTATTCACTACTCGCGCCGATACACTTTTCGGTGTTTCCTACGTTGTTCTTGCCCCCGAACATCCGCTTGTAAAAAAACTTACTTCAGAAAAACAAAGAAAGGCTGTTGAAGAATACGTTTACGAAACTTCAAAAGCAAATGAAATCGACAGACTTTCGTCAACTCGTGAAAAAACAGGCGTTTATATAGGTGCTAACGCAATCAACCCGATAAACGGTAAATCTGTTCCTATTTACGCAGCAGATTACGTCCTTTACTCTTACGGAACAGGTGCGGTAATGGGTGTACCTGCTCACGACGAAAGGGATTTTGCTTTTGCGCAAAAATACGGTCTTCCTATCACCAGAGTAATCAAAGGCGTTTCCGGAAACGACG
Source organism: Clostridia bacterium (assembly GCA_034184645.1). Taxonomy (GTDB): domain Bacteria; phylum Bacillota; class Clostridia; order Christensenellales; family Borkfalkiaceae; genus UBA1259. Next base: position 15,558 of record JAXFZW010000074.1, read on the forward strand.
ATCTTCCCTTTACCGAAGACGGAATAGTAATCAATAGCGTCGGGTTTGACGGTTTAAGCACCGAAGAAGCCCGCAAAGCAATCATAAATAAACTCGTAAAGGAAGGAAAAGCCGAACACAAAACAAATTACAGCTTACGTGACTGGCTTGTTTCGCGTCAACGTTATTGGGGCGCACCCATCCCTGTAATTCACTGTGATAAGTGCGGAATCGTACCCGTACCTTACAAAGACTTACCCGTTAAACTCCCCTACGACGTTGAATTTACACCCGACGGAGAATCGCCGCTTAAAAAACATGAAGGTTTTATGAACGTAAAATGTCCTATTTGCGGCGGGCCTGCCCACAGAGACCCTGACACACTTGACACGTTCGTTTGCTCATCGTGGTACTATTTAAGATACCCCGACGCTAAAAACGACGAGCAGCCGTTTGACCCTGAAATTATAAACAAAATGCTACCCGTGGATAAATACGTCGGTGGTGCCGAACACGCATGCATGCACCTTCTTTACGCTCGTTTTATAACGAAAGCATTGCGTGACATGGGATATCTTAACTTTGACGAACCATTTAAATCACTTGTTCACCAAGGCGTTATTTTAGGAACCGACGGATACCGTATGAGTAAAAGCCGTGGCAACGTTATTGCCCCCGACCCCTACGTTGAAAAGTACGGTGCAGACGTTTTAAGGCTTTACCTTATGTTTGGCTTCTCTTACACCGAAGGCGGTCCTTGGGACGATAACGGTATTAAGGCAATAACAAAGTTCCTTGACAGGATCGAAAGACTTACTGCTAAAGTCGTATCGCTTAAAAATAATAAAAACCATGAAATAGGAAAGGAAGAAAAGGAACTTCTTTACGCATTGAACTATGCAATCAAATGCGTAGATAAGGACATGGAAAACTTTTCTTTCAATACTGCCATCGCAAGACTTATGGAACTTCTTAATGCCATAACAAAATACGACGTCACCGAAGAAAAGAACGTTGCGCTTTACAAACAATGTTTCTCTGACTTTATCAGGTTGCTTGCTCCTTGCGCGCCGCACTTTGCGGAAGAAATTTGGGAGATACTCGGAAATAAAACTTCTATTTTCCTTTCATCCTATCCTGTTTGTGACGAAAGCCATCTTGTAAAAGACGAAGTTGAAGTTGCAGTTCAAATAAACAGTAAAATGCGTGGAAGGTTAACTATACCGAGCGGAGCCGGAGAAGAAGAAATCAAATCGGCAATTTTAGCAGACGAAAAACTTTCATCTGAAATTGCCGGAAAGAACTATAAAAAAATGATTATAGTTCCCAACAGACTTGTCAATATTATTCTTTAAGTGGAAGATATTAAATGATAAAAAAGAAAAAACAAGAAAAACCTATCGAAAGATTCA
>JAXFZW010000075.1:0-4487 GCA_034184645.1 Clostridia bacterium
CGATTATCGGAACGTCAGCCGCCTTTGCATGGCTTATCGCTTCGACCGTTTGCGGCATAATGCCGTCGTCTGCGGCTACGACGAGTACCGCAATATCCGTAGCCTGCGCACCCCTTGCACGCATAGCCGTAAACGCCGCGTGTCCGGGGGTATCGAGGAAGGTAATCGTTTTCTTTTTGACGGTTACCTGATATGCGCCGATATGCTGGGTTATCCCGCCCGCTTCGCCCGCGGTAACGTTAGTCTTTCTGATTCTGTCGAGAATAGAAGTTTTACCGTGGTCGACGTGTCCCATTACGGTGACGACCGGAGGTCTTGTAACAAGTTTTTCGGCTGCGTCCGCTTCTTCATCGAAACCTTCGCTTAAAACGTCTTCCGCAGTCTTATCGAGTTTTAATTCGAGTTCTACGCCTATATCGTCCGCAATAAACGCCGCCGTATCGAAGTCGATGGAGTCGTTTATCGTTTTCATTATGCCTTCCTTAAAAAGGCGTTTGGTTATTTCCGCCGCCGTGATGCCTATTTTTTCGCTGAGCACTTTAAGCGGTATTATTTCGGTATTGATGACAGCCTTTTCGATTTTGACGGTAGGAGAATCCGCCGCTTTGGCTTTTTTAACGGGACGGAACTTGCGGTAGCCCGTTTTATTTTCGTCGAAATCGTCTATGCTTACCTGATTTTTAATAAGCGCGCGTTTATTTAAAACGTGCTTTTCTTCGTAAGATTTTTCGCCCGACTGCTTTTTCTTTCCGAAAGAACGCTTATCCTGTTGCGGCATAACAACGGGAGGTGCAACGTATGTTTCACGCGGTTTTTTGTTGAATCCGCCGCCCTGTTTATTAGGCTCGAAAACCTTTCTTCCGCCGCCTTGCGGAGCGGAAGGCTTTACGCTGTCCTTACCTTCTCTTCTTACGATAAACGAAGGCCTTTCCTTTTTAACAATAAATTCGGGACGTTTAACTTCTTCCTTGGGCGTTTCCGAAACGGGTTTTTCGGGTTCGGGTTTACTTTCTTCGGAAAGGGCGGGCTTTTCTTCGGAAACGGTTTCTTCCTTAATTTCCTCGCTCTCCTGAGGAGCTTCCTGTTTTTCCGAAGAAGCCGAAGTTTCCTCGGGTACGGATTCAACCGTTTCTTCCTGAGCGGGAACTTCTTCCGCCTTTGCCGCCTCTTCGGCGATTAAACGGGCTTTTTCCGCTTCAAGTTCTTTAAGTTTTGCGTTGACCGTGTTTTTAAATGCCTTTACGTCCTTTTCAAAGTCGCTTAGCGTTGTTATAAAACCTGAAATTACGTTGTCGGACAAAAGTTTGCTTACCTTTTTAAGATTGTCGATTTGCAAGTTCTTTTCTGCCATCTATATTCTCCTAAATACGATTATACGATTTCAATAAAGTCGTCGCCGAGATTACTTTTCACCGCGTCGGCAAGTGCGGCGTCGGTTACAGCCATAACTTTCGCATTGTCTTTGAATACAATTTCTTCAAGAGGCTTTTTAACCGTTTGAATTATCGGACACTTAAACTTTTTCGCAAGTTTTTTAGCGTCATTTAACGTACTTTCGCCTGACGTTTTACACACGATAACGAGTTTTGCACCGCGCAAAGTATTGCAGGCGTTTACACCTATCTTGCACTTTTTTGCCCGGACGGTAAAACCGACGAAAGTTTCTCCCTTACTTTTTTCCAAAATAAGTTTCCTCGATTCCGGTGTAAACGGCGTCCGGTACGTCAGCCGAAAACACTTTGTTTAAAACTTTTTGTTTGCGGAGTTTTTTTATACAGTCCGCAGAATCGCATATATACGCGCCCCTGCCGTTTTTCTTCCCCGTTAAATCGAGCGAAATTTCGTCCCCCGATTTTACTATGCGCAACATAGATTTTTTGGGCTTCATTTCACGGCAACACACGCACATGCGCATGGGTATTTTTTTATCCATAATTTCCCCGAAAAATTATTCGGCGGTTTCTTCCGCCGCGCTGAAATCGTCAGAGCCGCCGAGTTCTTCCAAAGCGGCACTTTCGCTTTTAACGTCGATTTTCCAGCCGGTAAGCCTTACCGCAAGCCTTGCGTTTTGTCCCTTCCTGCCGATTGCAAGCGAAAGTTTGTCGTCGGGAACGACTGCAATAGCGGTATTTTCACCCATCTGAACGACTTTGATAACCCTTGCAGGCGAAAGTGCGCGCGAAATAAATTCAAGCGGATTTTCACTCCACGGGATAATATCTATCTTTTCGCCGCCGAGTTCGGCAACTACCGCGTTTACCCTTGCGCCCTTGTTGCCTACGCAAGCGCCGAGTGCGTCGATAGAAGGATCTTCCGACCAGATAGAAATTTTAGTGCGTTGCCCCGCTTCCCTTGCAATACCTTTGATTTCAACGATACCCTGCTTGATTTCGGGAACTTCGTTTTCAAAAAGGCGTTTAACAAAGCCCGTTGACGTACGGGAAACCATAACCTGTGCGTTTTTACCCATGTTTTTAACGCGCTTGACGAAAACGTTGAGCCTTTGGTTTAATTCGTATTTTTCACCGGGAACCTGGTCCTTGGGTAAAAGCACGCCTTCGATTTGGTTTCCGCCGATTTCGACGTAAACGTTATCGCCCTCGATACGCCTTACCGTGCAAGCCATGATTTCGCCTTCTTTGTCTTCAAATTCGTTAACCGTGTTTTCACGTTCGATTTCGTGAAGTTTTTGTTTGATAACCTGCGTTGCGGTCTGCGCTGCGATTCTGCTGAAATCCTTTGAAACGATTTCCCTTTCGAGAACTTCGCCGACCTTTATGCTTTTTTTGATAAGTTTAGCGTCTTCAACGCTGATTTCCTTTTCGGGGTCTTCCACTTCGTCAACTACCGTTTTTACGCTGAAAAAACGTATCGCATTTTTTTCGGGGTCGAGTCTTACCGAAATAGCGGAAACTTCGCCCGTGGATTTTTTGTAAGCAAATCCGAGAGCGCTTTCAAGTGCGGTTATAAAGTCCGCTTGCGATATTCCCTTTTCCCTTTCGAGGTCGGCAAGAGCCGGAAAGAAATCCTTGTTTGTCATTTTGTTTCTCCTTAAATATTATCAATAATTATTTTTTCAAAAATCGTTGTGCCTTGCGGCGGTTTACTCGAAATCGATATACTCGTTCATTTTAAGAACGTTTTTCATATCGAGTGTAAAAGTTGTTTTTTCGTCAACTTTAAGCGTTGCGGTTTTCCCGTCGTATGCGGTTAAAATTCCGTCATAGAATTTTTTACCGCGAACGGAGTTTACGAGTTTTACTTCAACCTTTTCGCCTATATGCGAAAGAAAATCCTGTTCCGTCTTAAAAGCCCAGTCGATACCTTTACTTGAAACGTTTAACGTATAAGGCTCACCCAAAGTGGGATCAAACTCGTCGAGCGGCTCGTTTATTTTTTCCATAAACGCCGCGCACGTGTCGAGATCGACGCCGCCCTTTTTGTCAATGGTAATTTCAAGTTGGTTTTTGCCTTGCTTAAAGTGAACTTCGTAAACGCTTACGCCGAGTTCTTCCGCAAAGGGTTTTAAAAATTCAGCGATTTGTTCGTCCGTTTTTACTTTCATAAATTCCCCCTTACAAAAAGATATGAGAACGGAAAACCGTTCTCATAAGTCAAGCAAAACTTATTAGCAAAATTATAATAGCACAATTATTACCCTTTTGCAAGCGTTTTTAAGTATTTAAATATATAAAATATTTAACCGACCGCCTTAAAGGCGGTTTTAATATTACGACTGCGAATTTTCCTGCGCATAGGCTATTTTCATTATTTCAATAAGTATCTCCGCGGTAGCATAGGCGTCGGACAGCGCCCTGTGATGACGGAAAGATATATTAAAATGTTCCGCAAGCGTATGAAGGTCGTAATGCTTTAATCCGTGAATATACTTCCTCGAAAGCGCAAGCGTATCTTCTACGGGGTTATTAAACTCGTAGTCGTTTGCCGCCGCGTACTTTTTTATAAAGCCCACGTCGAAATCGGCATTATGAGCGACGACGGTCGCTCCTTTTATAAATTTCAAAAAGTCGGGTAAAACGCTGACGATTTTAGGTGCGTCCTTCACAAGTTCGTCGTCGATACCCGTAAGTTCGGTTATTCTTTCGGGAATTACCCCGTCGGGCTTAACGAGAGACGTAAACTGTTCTACCATTTTACCGTTTTTTATTCTTACCGCACCGAACTCGGTTATTTCGCAACTCGACAGTTCGGTACCCGTGGTTTCAAGGTCGAAAACTACGTATTCGTTATTCAAAAAATATTCGGGCAACGGACTTTCCTTTTCGAATACGCTCGTGACTTTTACCGTTTCTGCAGGACTCGGAAACACCGTTTTATAGTACTCGGGCGCTTTCTTTTTGAACTTTTCCTGCTTAACGAAGTCATCGGGGAATTCGCAGCCGTTTATTCTTTCTATGGTAAAGGACGGGCTGCCGTTATACTCGCCCATACGCCCCGACGCGATAATTGCGTCGCCTTCTTTTAAC
>JAXFZW010000076.1:0-7771 GCA_034184645.1 Clostridia bacterium
ATTTTCCGTTAAAAAACAGTTTACAAAAAATTTTATATTTGTTATAATAAATAAAGCTAATGCTCATACAAGGGTTTGCGGTTCTCCACCCTTACCGTTGTGTGCAGCGAATTAAGTCCATAGTAGGAGGATAAAAAAATGGATAAAGCTAAAAAGAACGAAATCATTGCAAAATTCGCCCGTCATGAAGGCGACACCGGTTCTGCGGAAGTGCAAATCGCACTTTTAACCGAAAGAATCAACCACTTAAACGATCACCTTTCAAAGAATCACAACGATAACCATTCGAGAAGGGGTCTTATGAAAATGGTCGGCGAAAGAAGATCACTTCTTAAATATTTACAAGAGATAGATATTGAAAGATACAGAAAGATAATCGCTGACTTGAATTTAAGAAAGTAAAAATTAGGGCGACAGGTTTTTGTCGCCCTTTTTTTCGTAAATTTTCGTCGATAAAGGGTTATCGGCGATTCAAAATAAATCAGAGTTAGGAAAGGAGAAAAGAAAATGAATTTCAAAAAATTCACAATGGAAGTCGGAGGTAGAGAAGTTATTATCGAAACCGGCAAGTATGCCGAACAGGCAAACGGTGCATGCGTTGTCCGTTCAGGTGAAACTGCGGTTATGGTAACCGTATGTATGTCTGCCAGCCCGAGAGAAGGTATGGACTTTTTCCCGTTGCAGGTAGATTACGAAGAAAAGATGTATTCTATCGGCAAAATCCCCGGAGGATTCAAACGCCGTGAAGGAAGGGCTTCGGACAAGGCGATTTTAACGTCAAGGCTTATTGACAGGCCGCTCCGTCCGTTGTTCCCCAAAGGACTTTTTAACGACGTAACCGTAATTGCACAAGCACTTTCGGTTGAACCTGATATTCAACCCGAACCTTTGGCAATGATCGGTTCGTCCGTTGCACTCGCGATTTCCGATATTCCGTGGGCAGGCCCCACAGGCTCGCTCGTCGTTGGTATGGTTGACGGAAAGTACGTTATCAACCCCGACTTAAAACAAAGGCAGGTTTCGGATATTCACTTAAACCTTGCCGGCACGAAAGATGCGATTTTGATGATTGAAGCAGGTGCGAACGAAGTTTCTAACGAAGAAATGGTCGGCGCAATTATGTTCGGTCATGAAGAGATAAAAAAGATTTGTAAGTTTATCGAAGAAGTAATCGTTCCCGAAGTAGGCAAGCCCAAAAAGGAAATTGAACTTTACCACGTTCCGGAAGAACTCGACGCCGAAGTACGTGCGTACGCTTCCGAAAAAATCGATTGGGCAATCGACACCTTCGACAGGAACGAAAGACAAGCCCGTCAGGACGCTGCGGAAGCCGAAGTCATCGCTTACTTCAAAGAAAAATATCCCGACAATATAAGGGAAATCAAAGACAGCCTTTACTATCTTACCAAGGAAAAGGTAAGGGCTAAAATCTTCGACAAGGGCATTCGCCCCGACGGAAGGGGACTTAAAGACGTAAGGCCAATTTGGTGTGAAAGGAGCGTTCTTCCGAGAGTTCACGGCTCGGCGGTATTTACAAGGGGACAAACTCAAACGCTTACTACTTGTACGCTCGGCATGCTTTCCGACGCCCAAAAACTTGAAGGTCTTGACGAAGAAACCGAAAAGAGATATATGCATCAATACAACTTCCCCGGCTACTGCACGGGCGAAGCAAAAGCAATCAAATCGCCCGGTAGGCGTGAAATCGGCCACGGTGCACTTGCCGAACGCGCGCTTATCCCCGTAATTCCTTCGGAAGAAGAATTCCCTTATGCAATCAGGGTTGTAAACGACATTATGTCTTCTAACGGTTCGTCGTCGATGGCATCCGTTTGCGGCTCTACCATGGCGCTTATGGACGCAGGCGTTCCGATAAAAAATCCGGTTGCGGGCGTAGCAATGGGACTTATCAAAAATCAGGAAACCGGAGAATTCAAAGTTTTGACCGATATTCAGGGACTTGAAGACTTCCTTGGCGATATGGACTTTAAAGTAGCGGGAACAGTCAACGGAATAACCGCAATACAAATGGATATTAAAATCAAAGGTATTTCCGAAGAAATAATGCACACCGCAATCGATCAGGCGAACGAAGGTAGAAAGTTTATACTCGGTAAAATGCTTGAATGCGTTCCCGAAGTCGCTCCCGAACTCTCTAAATACGCTCCCAAGATAATTTCCTTTAATATCGATCCCGAAAAAATCGGCGACGTTGTCGGTAAACAGGGCAAGGTTATCAATAAGATTATTGAAGAAACCGGTGTTAAAATTGACATCAGCGACGACGGCAAGGTTAATATTGCCGCAATCGACGGCGTAGGTGATTCCGAAAGGGCGAAAGCGATTATCCTTTCAATCGTAAAAGATCCCGAAGTCGGCGACATGTTTATAACCGAAGTCGTAAGAATTTTACCCAAGACCGGTGCTTTCTGCGAACTCGCACCCGGCAAGGACGGTATGATTCACATCTCTAAGATGAGTGATAAGCGCATCAACAGCGTTGAAGAAGTCCTTGCAATCGGCGATAAGGTTAAGGTTGAAATAATCAAAATCGGCGAAAAGGGCATAGACCTTAAACTTCTTGAAAAAATAGAAGGCTAAACGACGATAATTTATGCGCCCTTTCCTTAACGGAGTAGGGCGCATATTTTGTTTTATACGGCGAATTTTAAAAAACTTTCCTTCATAGTATGAATAAGGGAAGGTATAAATGAAAAAACTTTTTAAAGTAAACCGTATAAGAATAATAACCGATTTTATAATCGTGGCAATCGTTGTTACCGTGTTTTCAATAGGTTTTTCCGTGGGGGATTCCGTGCCTATTTACGGGGACGGTAAACTTTCGGCAATTTACCGCGGAAACGTAAATGAAAAAAGGGTGTCTTTAATGTTTAACGTTTATGAAAATACGGACGTCGTAAACGGAATAATCAAAACGCTTGAAGAAAACGACGCAAAGGCGACTTTTTTCGTTGGCGGTTGCTGGGCGGACGACAATGAAACTACGCTCAATAATATTGTAAAAAGCGGCAACGAAATCGCAAACCACGGATATTTTCATAAAGACCACAAAAAAATTGATAAGGCGCAAAATATTCAGGAAATATCTTTAACCGAAAAAATAGTTTACGCACTATGCGGTAAAAAAACAACGCTTTTTGCGCCGCCGTCGGGTAGTTACTCGGTACAAACGCTATCAGCCGCCGAAGAACTCGGATACAAAGTGGTAATGTGGTCGTCGGATACTATTGACTGGCGTGACAGCGATGAAGAAGTTATTTTTACCCGTGCGATAAAAAAACTTTCCAACGGCGAACTTATTTTGATGCACCCAAAGGCGCATACGCTGAAAGTTTTGCCGAGAATAATAAAATACTGTAAGGATAACGGATTTTCGCTTGTAACGGTAAGTGAAAATTTAAGTTAGGACAAAAGGAAAACTATGGATTATTTTAAAAAATTCGACAATGGTTTAAGACTTGTAGTCAGCAAAATCGAAGGTATGACGTCAGTTTCTTTCGGCGTTCTCGTTAAAACGGGTAGTGTCAATGAAAACGAAAAAAATAACGGTATTTCGCATTTTATCGAACATACCGTTTTTAAGGGTACGGACAAGCGTTCGGCGTTTGATATTTCTGACGGTATTGACAGAATCGGAGCACAAATAAATGCGTTTACGTCAAAGGAAATAACTTGTTATTATACAAAATCAACGACAGAAAGATTTCCGGAGTCCGCAGAGATAATTTCGGACATCTTCTTTAACGCACGTTTTGACAGCGTTGAACTCGAAAAGGAAAAAGGCGTAATCATAGAAGAAATAAATATGAGCGAAGACACCCCCGAAGACTTATGCCTTGACGTGCTTGCCGAAAGTTACTTCGGTAAAAGCGGTCTCGGACGGCCTATTCTCGGAAGCGCGGCAAACGTAAAAAGTTTTACAAAAAAAGACGTTTTAGCGTATATGAAAGATTTTTATACTGCGGACAACGTAGTTATTTCAGTTGCCGGTGCTATTGAACCGAAGGACGCCGAAAAAGTTGTCAGCGAATATTTTGTAAATAAGTTCAAGTACAGCATTGCGGTAAAGCCTGTTATAAAAATGCAAAATTTTTCGGACAACTTGTTTAAAACCAAAAAAATAGAACAGTCGCATATTGCGCTCGCCTATAAAGCAATTAAAGTAAACGACGAAAGAAAGTATGCTTTTTCGCTTGCAAACGTTGTTTTGGGCGGAGGAATGAGCAGCAGACTATTTCAAAAAATACGTGAGGAAATGGGACTTTGCTACACCGTTTACTCTTATCCGTCGGCATACGAAGCCGAAGGCGTGCTTGACGTTTATGCCGGCGTAAACACCGATTCTCGAAACAAAGCGTTTGATGAAATTATAAAACTCGTAAAGGAATTCGTTAAAACAGGTATAACCGAATCGGAGTTTTTAAGGGCAAAGGAACAGGTTAAATCGTCGTTTATTCTCGGTAGGGAAAGCACGGCGTCGCAAATGCTTTTATACGGTAAAAACTTGCTTTTTTCGGGCGAAGTTTTTGATTATAAAAAGGAAATGGAAAAGGTAAACGCTATTACCCTTGAAGACGTAAACGAAGCGATAAAAGTTATTGACCCCGATTGCTTTGCGACCGCAACCGTAGGTCCGTTAAAAACACCGCTTAAATAAACTTATGAATATTAAAAAAAAGACTTTTATAGCGCTGATAATAAACTGTATAATTGCCGTAGTCGGTATTTTAGGCGCGGTGTTTTCATTTACCGATGTAAAAATTACCGGCTCGCCCGTGCTTATTGAAAATTCCAACTCATTGCAGTTTTTTACGTTTCAGTCAAATATTATCGTGACTGTGCTTTGTGTAATCGCCGCCGTTTACGAGTATCTTAACATAAAAAAGGGAGTGCAAATTCCGAAGATACTTATCGGACTTAAAATCGCCGCAACGGTAGGTGTTGCGCTTACTTTTATGGTTGTGCTTTTGTATCTTGCACCCTTTAATCCTTACGGGTTTTTCTCAATGTACACGAACAATAATTTGTTGTTTCATTTTTTGATACCCGTTCTTGCGACTGTTAATATTATTTTCTTTGAAGGTAGAAAAGACGTTGAGTTTTATTATACGTTTATCGGAATGATTCACATGATAGTGTATTCGGTGTATTATAACTTAACGATTGTTTTTAACCTAAAAGACGGACAAATTTCACCCGATACCGACTGGTACAGGTTTTATTATAACGGTACGGGTATTGCTATTCTTATAATTTTCGCAACCTTATTGACAACTTATTTAATATCGTTTCTTTTATGGAAATTGAACCGTAAAACGGCAAAATAAATGAGTAAGACAAAAAACGCAGTCAAAAGACTGCGTTTTTTAATGCTCGATGCCTGCAAGATAGTCAATACTTACGTTAAAAAATTCCGATATTTTTATTAAGTTAGTTAAAGTCGGATCGCTACCGTTTAGTTCCCATAAACTAATAACGGATTTACTGACCTGCAACTGTTTTGCAAGTTCAATTTGGCTTAACCCTTTTTCAAGTCTTAAATAGCGAAATCTATCTCCAAAAGTTTCTTTCTTATTATCCATAATATAACCATATTCCCATAAAAATGGGAAAAATACTTGACTTCCCATTATAATGGGAATATAATAAGAAAAAAAAGGAGAAAATATATGTATTGTAAACGGTGTGGGAAGGAAATTGATGACAAGGCGGCGGTTTGTCCGCATTGCGGAGTAAGTACGGGACGCTATTTATCTTATGAAGGAGATGCACCGAGCGCCGGTTTTGGTGTTTTGGGTTTCTTTTTCCCATTGATAGGTTTAATACTGTATCTTGTATGGAAAGATCAATATCCAATGCGAGCAAAAAGTGTCGGAAAGGGTGCTTTAATAGGGGTAATAGTTTCGGTTGTGATTTCAATAATAAGTGTTGTAATTGCAGTAGCAGTAGGAACTACCGCGACTTATAGATATTATTACTAAATAAAAAAACGCAGTCAAAGACTGCGTTTTTGTTTTTTATAAAAATTAAACGTTAAATCTAAATAAAACTACGTCGCCGTCCTTAATAACGTAGTCTTTTCCTTCCGAGCGGACTTTGCCGTGTTCTTTTGCGGCGTTAAACGAACCGAGTTCAACCAAAACGTCGTAGTCGACTATTTCCGCACGAATAAAGCCTTTTTCAAAGTCGCTGTGAATTTTTCCTGCGGCTTGCGGTGCTTTCGTGCCTTCTTTTACCGTCCAGGCGCGCACTTCTTTTTCGCCTGCCGTTAAATAACTGATAAGACCCAAAAGGGAATAAGATTTTTTAATAAGCCTGTCAAGACCGCTTTCTTTAAGCCCTAACTCTTCCAAAAACATTTTTTGTTCGTCTTCGGGAAGCATCGAGATTTCTTCTTCGGTTTTAGCGCAGATAACAAGTGATTCCGCATTTTCGGTTTTAGCATACTCAACGACTTTTTTTGCGTAGGGGAGTTCGTCTTCGGGTTTGCCCATATCTTTTTCGCTGATGTTTGCTGCGTAAATTACCGGTTTGTCGGTGATTAAAAACAAGCCGTTTAAATATTCTTTTTCTTCGTCGGTCGCGTCAAGCGTTCTTGCCGGTTTTCCGTCCGTTAAATGATTATAAAGTCTTTCCAAAAATTCCGATTCGATTTTATATTTTTTATCGCCTGTTTTTATTAAGCTTTGCGCTTTATCAAGCTTTTTCTTTACCGAATCCATGTCCGAAAAAATCAGTTCAAGATTTATTGTTTCAATGTCCCTTAACGGGTCGATCGAACTTTCAACGTGAGTGATGTTTTCGTCGTCAAAGCAGCGTACCACGTGAACGATTGCATCCGTTTCCCTGATGTTGGCAAGGAATTTGTTTCCAAGCCCTTCACCTTTACTTGCTCCTTTAACAAGCCCTGCAATATCTACGAACTCGACAACTGCGGGCGTGATTTTTTTAGTGTCGTACATTTTACCCAAAACGTTAAGCCTTTCGTCAGGAACAGCAACTACGCCTACGTTTGGCTCAATGGTGCAAAACGGGTAATTCGCACATTCCGCACCTGCATGGGTTATTGCATTGAAAAGCGTTGATTTGCCTACGTTGGGAAGTCCCACTACGCCTAATTTCATTTATAAAAAACTCCTAAAAGTGTTTTTGTTAATTATAAACCAAAATAAAGCAAAAAACAAGTTTTTGGTTGCCTTTATATTAAATAATATGTTATTATATTTTTATAGGTGGATGTATGAATTACAAGGAATATATAGCGCAAAAACTCAACGTTTGCGGTGTGGACAGTCAGGAGATAGAAAACTTTATCGAAGTTCCCCCGAACAGGGATATGGGAGACTATGCGCTTCCGTGCTTTAAACTTTCAAAAATATTGCGTTCTTCGCCTGTAAAAATTGCCGAAGATTTAGCGGCGGCCTTTACTACCGACGAAGTAATTAAAGAAGTATCGGCTGTAAACGGTTACCTTAATTTTAAGGTAAACAGGGAAGGCTTTGCAAAAACGCTTATTGAAAAAATTCTAAATGACGGCGAAAAGTTCGGTTCTGACGATATTGGGAAAGGCAAAACCGTTTGTATAGATTATTCGTCGGTAAACATCGCAAAACCCTTCCACATAGGGCATTTAAGTACAACCGTAATAGGTAGCGCATTATATAAAATTTATAACTTTTTAGGTTATAGGGCAGTCGGAATAAACCACCTTGGCGACTACGGTACGCAGTTCGGTAAGCTTATCGTTGCA
>JAXFZW010000077.1:0-3040 GCA_034184645.1 Clostridia bacterium
CCGGATTTGAACCAACGACCTTCGGGTTATGAGCCCGACGAGCTACCAAGCTGCTCCACCCCGCGATATGCCGTCCTTTTTAAGACGCTTATTTATAATATACCCAAAAACACGCTTTGTCAACCTTTTGCCCCTAAAAAAATAAAATTTATATTTACAATTATATGCGCTTTTAACTTGAAATTTGTTTTCCCCTTTGGTAAAATAGATATATGAAAATTGATTTATCTAAAATCGTATCAAAAAAGCAGACCATCGCTGTTGCCGTTTCAGGTGGAAGCGACTCTATGGCTCTGCTTCATTTTATGTCCGCAAACGCAAAAAAGTACGGGATTAAGGTAATCGGCTTAAACGTTGAACACGGCATCCGTGGCGAGGCTAGCAAAAGTGATACCGAATTTGTTAAATCATACTGCCGTTCACGAGGAATTGAACTTTTAACGTACTCTTTCGACGCGTTAAAAAAGGCGAAGACGGACAAAATGTCTGTCGAACAGGCTGCACGTATTTTGCGTTACGAGTGTTTTTTTAAGGCCATTGACGAAGGCAAGTGCGACAAGGTCGCTACCGCTCACCACCGCCGTGACAACGTTGAATCGGTGCTTTTAAACCTTTTCCGCGGCACGGGGCTTAAAGGTGTTGCGGGTATCAACGCAAATTACGAAGACAAAATTATTCGTCCTTTCCTTACCGTCACGAAAGAAGAAATTATCGAGTACATGACTGAAAATTCCGTTCCGTATATTACGGACGAAACTAATTTTTCGGACGATTATACGAGAAACTACATCAGACTTAACGTTCTTCCCAAAATCAGGGACGCTTTCCCCGAAGCCGAAAAGTGCATCGCTCGTTTTGCGGAAATTGCCAAGTCCGAAGACGACTTTATGGACGGCGTTGCTAAAAGCGCGCTTAAATTTGAGGGTGACAAGGCGGAAATCACGCTTCCGCTCCACCCTGCCGTTCTTTCACGCGCGGTTATTATCGCACTGAAAAAACTCGGCATTGAAAAAGATTGGGAAAAGACGCACGTTGATTCCGTAATTGCGCTTACCGAAAAGCAGAACGGGGCAAAAATCAATCTTCCCAAAAACGTTTGCGCTATTAAAGAATACGACAAAGTCGTACTCTTTTTGCAAAAAAAAAAGTAGTTTTTGAACTCGCCTTTAATTTAGGCGAGTTTGTTTTTAACGAAAAACGTCTGCACATACTACCCTTAAACGACGGCAACTTGACGGGGCTTTACGGGGACTTTAACAAAATACCGAAAACCGCCGTTATACGAACCAAAAAGGACGGCGACGTTTTCAAAAAGTTCGGCGGCGGAACTAAAAAACTTGCCGATTACTTTACCGACGTAAAAATTCCGTTAAGGCTACGAGACGAAATTCCTTTGCTTTGCGACAAAAACGAAGTTTTAGTCGTTTTCGGCAAAGCGGTGTCGGACAAAATAAAAGTTGACGAAACTACTGAAAAAATTATTAAATTTACATACGAGGACTAAGCATGAAACCACTAAAAGTAGTACTTTCCGAAGAGCAAATTCAAAAACGTGTTAAAGAACTAGGCAAAATAATCAGCGCCGACTACCAAGGCAAACAGCCTGTCGTTATTTGCATGTTAAAGGGTGCGATAGTTTTCTTTTCGGACATAGTAAGAAACTTGACCATCCCCATTTCAATGGAATTTGCAAGACTTTCAAGCTACCGCAACGGTACGGTAAGCGGCGAAATGGAAGTTGTAAACGATATTACGGCTGACATCAGCGGAAAAGATATTCTCATCATCGAAGACGTAGTTGACAGCGGCAAAACTCTTTCCTACTTTATTAAACTGTTAAAAAAGAAAAACCCCGCATCTGTTAAGATTTGCGCCTTTTTAGATAAACCCGAAAGAAGATGCGCTCAAATTGACGTTGACTACGTGGGTTTCAGAATCGAGTGCGGGTTTGTAATCGGTTACGGACTTGACTATGCCGAACGCTTCCGCGAACTGCCCTATCTTGCGGAAATCAATTCGCCCAAAGATTTGGAAGATTAGTTTTTAATTTAATTATAATTTTGTTTACTAAAAATCCCCGTTCGCAGGCTGCAAACGGGGATTTTTTATCATTTCATTAACTTTTCGATTATCGGTTTTATTTTTTCTATCGGAATACCTATTACGTTGTTTAAACTCCCTTTATACTCCTTAACAAGCGGAAAACCGTCCTGTATTCCGTATGCGCCGGCTTTATCTAAGGGACTTCCCGTAGCGACGTATTCGCTTATCAGTTCGTCGGAAAGCCTGTTGAAAGTGACTTCGGTTTTATCAAGCCCGACTATGCTTTCATTATCGCTTATAATTGCGTATCCGGTGAAAACGTAATGCGTTTTACCCGACAGATTTTTAAGCATTTCCGCCGCCGCTTTTTCGTCCTTGGGCTTTCCTAAAATTTTACCGTTTAACGCGACGACGGTGTCCGCACCGAGCACTACGCTTTGCTTTTTTTCGGCGTCGGTTAAACTGTCAAAAACGCTTTTCGCCTTGCCGTAAGCAAACGTTTTAACAAGCGTCTCGGCGTCGCCGTCACCCTTTTCGTCGTAGCCGCTCGTTATAACTTTAAAATCAAACCCTACGGAGCGCAAAATATCCTTTCTTCTCGGTGAGTTGCTCGCTAAAATAAGTTTCATTTTATTTTACCGTTTTCCACGGTGAATTTTTTTACTTGCTTTCCTTTAAACACGGTGCGATCTATCCCCGTGGCGGTAAATACCGTTTGCATTTTTTCCACGTCCGCAATAAGTTTCCTTTGGCGTGTTTTATCAAGTTCCGACAGCACGTCGTCTAAAATGAGTACGGGGTATTCGCCGAAACGCTTTTTAAAAGTCTCCGTCTCGGCAAGTTTAAGCGCAAGCGCAACCGTCCTTTGCTGGCCTTGAGAACCGAAAATACGTGCGTCCATGCCGTTAAGCGTAAACTTTATATCGTCCCTGTGCGGGCCTATCGTAGTGTAGCCTAAACGCAAATCTTTATCTATGGAAACGCGTAAATCTTCGTA
>JAXFZW010000078.1:0-12985 GCA_034184645.1 Clostridia bacterium
TAACTTGGATAAATTATTCTGCGTTTAAAGGTTGCAGTTCATTAACAAATATAAACGTATTGGAGAATAATGCTAATTATAAATCCATAGACGGTAATCTATACAGTAAAGACGGAAAGACATTAATAAAATATGCAATAGGTAAAACAGCAACCGAGTTTAGCATACCTAACAGCGTAACTAGTATAGGAAATTATGCGTTCTATAATTGCAGTTCATTAACAAGTGTAACCATACCTGACAGTGTAACGAGTATAGGAAGTTATGCGTTCGAATGTTGCAGTTCATTAACAAGTGTAACCATACCTAACAGCGTAACTAGTATAGGAGTGGGTGCGTTCTCTGGTTGCAACTCTCTTGGTGTAGAAAAGAACAATGGACTACTTTATGTGGATAAATGGTTGATAGGCGTGAATAGCATAAGCATAGATAGTGCAACGATAAAAGACAAGACTGTTGGTATAGGAGACGGTGCTTTCTGGCATTGTAGCGCATTAACAAGTGTAATCATACCAGACAGCGTAACTAGTATAGGAGCGGGTGCGTTCTCTGGTTGCACTTCATTAATAAATATAAACATACCTGACAGTGTAGTGAATATAAGTCTTTCTACGATCGCCGGTTGCAGTAACTTACAGTATAACGAATATGATAATGCATATTATTTAGGTAACGATACTAATCCTTACGTTATATTGATTGGAGCAAAATCAGCGGATATTATAATTATTAATGAAAACACAAAAACTATTGCTTCTGATGCGTTCGATGGTTGCAAGTCATTAAAAAGTATTACCATACCCGACAGCGTAACGAATATAGGATATGGTTTATTCGGTGATGTGTTCCATGGTTGTGACAGTTTAAAAACAGTTTATATGGATTCAGCAACACTAATCAATACTTCGTTTTCAGATGAACTACCGAATTTCGCTACGGACGTGTACGTCCGCACGGATTTAACTCCAACTGTAAGTGTTTATACGAATATTTATGAAAAACAGGACGGAACCGTTATACACGACGGTAAAGAATATTATCATTATAAAATAAAGGAGTAAAAAAATGGAAGCAAGAAACGTATTATCACCGAAAAGCAAGGTAAAAGAAATCTATAATATTTTCGATTTTACTGATTTCACGATTGCAACGCTCAAATACGGCGATAGCGTTCGCATAGGAATTCGTTGGAACGGCGAAAAAGACCAACTCGGCTACCCGCAATCGCACGGCTACCCCACTTGGTTTATTATTCCGAAAGACGTAGCCGTATCTTACGCAAAACAAATCGGCGATAAAGATATGGCAAAAATTCTTGCAGAAACAAGCGACAAACCTTTACTGTAAAAAACAGCGGCGGCGAATTTTAATTCGCCGCCGCTCTACTGTTTAGTTTTGTTTCACTTAAATTTCTTTAAGCGCAGCGATGCTGTTTACGAGTTCAAAACGTGTTTTCTTTTCAATTCCTTTTTGTTCCGCAAGCGCCGCGATAAGCGCGATTGCATTCTTTAAACCCCTATCGCTTTTTACCTTTACGGTAAACGGAACTTCTACGTAAGCCCTGGTCTCGCCTAAATCCTTTTGGTGGTAAATGCTTTCATCAAAGTCGGCAACGTTTAACGCAAGGTGCAACTTCATGGTTTTGCCACGATAAGTTATTTTTGCAATCAGTTCCCTGCCGAACCTATACGATGCGCATGACTTCGACACTCTGCCGTGAACTTTACGGTACGATAAGAATTCGTTGTTGATTTCGTCGTAGTAGCCTTGTACCTGTTCTTCCGCGCCGAGTATTTTGTCCTTGAACGGAATACGCGCGCCGAAACTTCCGCTTTCAACATCTACTTCGTTTTCGGTTTCAGTCGCCGCAATTTCAACTACTGCGGGTTTAACTTCTTCCTTTTTGGGTGCGGGTTTTCTTTCCGCAACGGGTTTTACCTCAACCTGTTTAACTTCTTCTTTTTTAACTTCTTCTTTATTTTCGTTAATCGGTTTATTGACGATTATGCCCTTTAACTGTTCTATACTGTCGATAGCGGTGTAGCGTGCTTTTTTAACTACGCCGAGTTTGTTAAACAGTTCGGCAATAAGCGTAAGTGCGTTCTTTAATCCCCTGTCGCTTTTTACCTTTACGGTAAACGGAACTTCTACGTAAGCCTTTATGTCAGAATAATCTTTCTGATGATAAACGTTTTCGTCGTAGTCGGCAACTTTTAACGCAAGGTGTAATTTCATGGTTTTGCCACGGTAAGTGATTTTACCTTCAAGCTCTCTTCCGAGCCTGTACGAAACGCCGGCAACCGATACCCTGCCGTGAACGTTCCTGTACGACAAAAATTCGTTATTGATAATATCGTAGTAGTTTTGAACCTGTTCTTCCGCGCCGAGCATTTTGTCCTTGAACGGAATACGAACGCCGAAACTTCCGCTTTGAGATTCGGGTTGTTCTTCAAGTTTTTCGATAGCCGCCGCAACGAGTTCTTCGTTTTCAATCGGTTCGTCCATAACGAGCGCCTCGTCGCCGCCGATAATGACTATCGGTTCGCCGTTGATTTCGCCCTTTGCGATAACTTCATCATCAAGATTTGTTTTTCCGAAAGGTGCGCACGGATCTTTAAGATAACTGCCTTCGATAGCGGCAAGTTTAATGATAGAAACGGGTTCGGGTTCTAACTCTTCCACTACTTCTTCGGTTTCTTCAACTACCTCTTCTTCCGTCGGTTCTTCACCTACGACAATAACCTTTTCTTCGGTTTCTTTCGCAGGAACGGCGTCTTTTATCTGTTCTTCGGCAGTTTCGGCAGCTTCTACGGTTGTAGCGGACGCTTCCGCACTTTCGGTCTGCGCTTCGCTTTCGCTGGCAGTCGTTTCGGGCTGTTCATTTAAAGGCGCTGTTTGTTCTACGGGTTTTTCCGCAGCGTTTGCGTTTTTAGCGGATTTGACCGCCGCAAACACGCCGAGTCCGATACCTGCAATCGCAAGTACGCCCAAGGTAATAAGTAATTCCCAAGTCATAACTTTCTCCTGTTCGGGTTTTCCCCGAAATTATTCTTTCCCTTTTATTATAATAAAATAAATATATAAAATCAAGCCTAATTTTTACTAAAAAGGGCTAATTTGCGTTAAAAAGCGATTTATTTTGTCTTTTAGGTTCGCACGTAACCATCACGCCGAGTTTTTTAAACGTTTTTTCGTCGGCATGCGACAAAATAACAGTCGAGTGAAGTTGTGCGTTTTTAAGTTCGTCCAAGTGACTTAAAACGACCTTTGCAAGCGGGTTTGTTACCGCGCTTACGGCAAGCGACAACAAAACTTCGTCCGTATGAAGACGCGGATTTTGACTGCCCATATGTTCGACTTTAAGTTTTTGTATAGGTTCGATTACAGTCGGCGCGATTACGTCGATTCCGTCGTCAACGTTACCTAAAACTTTAAGCGCATTAAGCAGCACGGAAGCCGACGCACCGAGGAGGTTACCCGTTTTACCGGTAACTATCCTGCCGTCGGGAAGTTCCAGCGCGCACGCAGGCGCACCCGTCGCCGCTTCCTTATCGAGCGCATACTGAACGACTTTCCTGTCGTTGATTTCAATATGAAGTTTTTGCATAAGGATGTCGATTTTTTCAATGACGTCCTTTTCCGCCCTGCCCTTTTTAATATCGATAAGGGTTGCAAAATACCTTCTTATAATTCCCTGCTTTGACGCTTCCCTACACGCTTCGTCGTCTATTATGCAGTTGCCCGCCATGTTTACGCCCATATCCGTAGGCGACTTATAAGGCGACTCACCCATAATTTTAGTGAGCATAGCCGAAAGAACGGGGAAAATTTCAACGTCCCTGTTGTAGTTTACAGCCATCTTTCCGTAAGCGTCAAGATGGAATGGGTCTATCATATTTACGTCGTTAAGGTCGGCGGTAGCCGCTTCGTACGCAGCGTTTACCGGATGATTTAAAGGAAGATTCCATATCGGGAAGGTTTCAAACTTAGCATAGCCCGCCTTAACACCGCGCTTGTATTCGTGATAAAGTTGCGAAAGGCAAGTAGCCATTTTACCGCTTCCGGGCCCCGGTGCGGTTATGACGACAAGCGGCCTTTCCGTTTCGATATAATCGTTTTTACCGAATCCGTCGTCGCTTACAATGTAATCGACGTCAGAAGGATAGCCTTCGATAGGATAATGACGGTAAACCTTTATTCCCATACTTTTAAGGCGTTTTTCAAACGATACTGCGGACGGCTGACCGGAAAATCTGGTAATCGCAACGCTGCCGACGTAAAAACCTTTATCACGGAAAATGTCGATAAGCCTTAATACGTCCGAGTCGTAAGTAATACCGAGATCGCTTCTGTACTTGTTCTTTTCAATGTCGTTGGCGTTAATGGCGATAACGATTTCAACTTTGTCCTTAATTTGGTAAAGCATTTTAATTTTGCTGTCAGGTTCAAAACCGGGCAACACTCTCGACGCGTGAAAATCGTCAAAAAGTTTACCGCCGAATTCAAGGTAAAGTTTGTCGCCGAACATAGCAATCCTTTCGGATATCTTTTGCGACTGCATTTCAAGATACTTAGCGTTGTCAAAACCTATCTTTTGCATATGTTTACCCTAATCCTTGATAAGATTAGCCTCCTTCAATTTATTAACAAACTCAAGTACGTCGCTTTCCGCAACCGACTTTTCAACGTCGTACTCCGAAAGAAGTGCGTTTACGAGTTCTTCTTCCGTTGCGCCTTTTATTAAAGCGTTCCAAAGCAAAACGCCCGTTTTATTGAGATTCACCACACCGTTAAATTCTTTTACCCTTTCGCCTACTGAAACGACAATGTAATTCCCTGCGATTTCACGAAGAATAAATCCGCTTTTTATTTTCATAACTTTTCTCCACTCATAACGCTAAACGAAAGTTTAGCCGCGTCTATTGTTGGCGTACATTTAAGCCTATACGTTTTTACGCCCCTTAAAAGTTTGTCGAGAATAAACGTCAGGTCCATCATATCTTTTTCATTTAAAGGTCTTACCGTTTGATTAAAAAGCGCAAGTACCATTTCGGGAACGGTAATGTCTTCAATAGAATTTTCAGGCGCTTGCTCGATTTTGCAAACCGCCTTTACCTTGGCTTTAATATTTGCCCCAAGGTAATGTTTACCCATCCACGGCGTTCCGTAAACGTAAATTTCGTCGCCGATAAGTCTTAAAATAGGCTTATCGTCGTTTACCATGACCGCACGACTTCCCAAAAGTTCCCGCCAAAGCCTTGCGTGGGTGGACTTACCCGTTCCGCTTAATGCGGTAAAAAGGTATGCTTCACCGTCAACGGCAATCGCACTTGCGTGTATCATCGTTCCGAGCCTGTTGTTAAGTAAGTAATAGGACAGTATGCGAAACACTTCAAGACTTTCGGCGTAGTCCGGCCTGCAATCGGGAATTTCTTTTAAAAGTTCGTCTATCGACGATTTGGAAACGCGCGCTACGAAAGCAAGTTCTTCCGTATCCTCGCAAGGGTAATCTTTAAAATAACGGGCTGTGGTTTCGTAAATCGGTTCTACGCCGAACGCAACGTCGGCAATTTTCGTTCTGAACACGACCGCAACCCCCGAAAAAAATCTATATTTAATTTTATCAAAGGCATAATATTTTGTCAATTATAAATTTGATTTTTAAACGTGTTTAATTTATAATATAAATTACCATGAAAAAGACGGCTATTGTTTTATGCCTTATTTTGGGCGTTTTTTTCGCATTTACCTTTTGCGGGTGCGGTGAAAGTTCGGTAATCGACTTCACGTGCTTTAACACGCAGGTTTATATTACGGTAAACGGCGAAAAAATTACCGCCGAAACCGAAAGCGAAATAAAGAACAAGTTTTCATCGCTTGAAAATTCCCTTTCCGTGACTAAAAGCGGGGAAATCGCAAGCATAAACTCAGCGGCGGCAAACCTTCCCGTAAAACTTGGTGACGACGCTTTTTCGGTATTTAATTTGTCAAAATCTTTATACGACTTTACAAACGGTTATTTTAATCCCGCCGTTTTGCCTATCTCGCGACTTTGGAAACTGTCGTCGGACACTTACGACCGCAAAACCGTGATAACCGTTCCGCCTGCCGCGGAAGAAATCGCCGCACTTATTCCGCTTGCCGACTTTAACCTTTTTGACGTTGACGGCAAAACCGTCTATAAAACTGTTGACGACGCAAAAATCGATCTCGGCGGAATAGCCAAAGGGTACGCAGTTGACGCTGCGAAAGATATACTTTTAAGTAGCGGCGTAAAGGAAGGTTATATAAACGTCGGCGGCAGCAGCCTTTACGTGTTTTCGGTAAAGGAGAATCTCGGAGTAAAGCATCCGAGAAAAAACGGCAAACAGATTATTACCGTTGACAATTCGCTGATATGCGGCTCGCCTTTATCCACAAGCGGCGATTACGTCAGATATTATACGGGTACGGACGGTACGCGATACTCGCACGTTATAAACGGTTTTACGGGACGACCTGCAAACACGGGACTTTCAAGCGTCACGGTTATTGCGGGAAAAGACGCACCCGAAAGTTTACGTTCCGCCGCAGCGACGGACGCGCTTTCAACCGCTATCATGCTTATGGAAAAGCAACAGGCGATAAACTTCATAAAAGAAAAACTCGTCGGGTTTTACGTATTTATCGTAAACACCGACGAGAAGGAAATCATCTCAAACACCCAACTTTTTACCCTGCTTGACGAAGATTATTCAAGAACCGTTATTTAATTTTTATTTTCATTGTAAACCGAAAGTTTATCTCTTTCGGCGGCACGCTTTATAAAAAGATCGAATATTTCACGTTCGGTCTTTTCGTTTACCGTTTTCTGGTCGCGTATGATTTTTCCGCCGTCAATAACTACTATTCTATCGCTCAAAAACGTCGCTTCTTTTACGTCGTGCGTGACGAAAACAACTGTTTTAGGCGACGACGACTGCATACTTTTAACCGTATTCATAAGTGAAATTTTAAGCGACACGTCAAGGTTTATAAACGGTTCGTCCATAAGCAAAACGTCGGACGGAAACAAAAACGCACGGATTATCGCTACTCTTCTCGCCATGCCGGCGGAAAGTTCTTTGGGATAAAGGTCTTTTGCCGACAAAAGTCCGACGGACGATAGTGCGCTTTCTATTTTTTCGTCGGGGATGTCTTTAAGCACGAGTTTTAAGTTCTGCCACACGGTAAGGTTTTTTGCGAGCCTGTCTGTTTGAAAAACAAAAGAAAGTTCACCCTCCCTTTTGACTTCGCCGTCAAAGTCGGTAAGCCCCGAAACTACGTTCAAAAGCGTTGTTTTACCCACGCCGCTTTCTCCTAAAACGGCGGTTATTTTTTTATCTTCAAACTCAATCGAAAAATTATCGAATACGGCTTTATCACCGTATTTTTTGGTAAGATTTTTAACGCTTATCATTGCCATTTACCCGCCTTTTTAGAAAGAAAACCAAACACACCTTCTACAAGCAACCCCATTACTACCGTAATTAAAACCACGGCAAGCATATACGCCGTCATAATGTTGTAGTTGTAGTAATTAAGCAAGTTACCGAGCGATTTTGCGGTAGACGCCAAAACCTCAGCCGCAACCATAAGTTTAAGGTTTAAGGAAAGCCCCGCTCCTGCGGCATATAAAAGCGACGGTGTCATTTGCGGAAGACTTACTCTAAATAAAATATCTTTTTTGGACACTTTAAAAAGTTTAAGAGCGGTAATCGTTTGCCCGTCGACCTGCGAAAACGCTTCGACGCAGTTTGTATAAACCGTCGGCAAAACCACCGTCATAGTCACGATGACGGGGGCGACTTTCGAGTTCGCCCAAAAAAGTATTAAAAGTACGACGGCAACTGTCGGAAGCGCACGCATTATTGCGATAAGCGGTCTTACGGCATATCTAATCCTTACGTACTTTTCGGTTAAAAGCGCAAGCAAAAAAGCAATAATAAACGATATTGCAAATGCGATAACCGCACGCAAAAGCGTCCCGCCCAACGCAACGTAAAAACTTCCTTTTCCTAAAAGTTCAAAAACTGCGGAAAAGGTCGCCGGAACGTCGGGAAGAACGAATTTGCTGTTTACCGAAACCGCCGCCACGGTCCAAAAGACGAATATGGCGGCGACGGTTATCAGCAATACTGTTAAATTTAAAATTTTGTCTTTTTTGCTCTTTTTCATTACTTATAAAAGTTTATTTTAAGAAGAAGTCGTTGTCAACGGTAGCGGCGGCGTTTTCGTCAACTATTCTTATGTTGTTGATGTAGTTGAGAACCGCACCTTTTGCCGACTGTGCGCTTTGCCAATAAATTTTGCAGTTTTCGATAGTAGCGGGTTTAAGCATTGCGGGATTAAGCGTGCTTGATTCGTACTTCGTTTTAATAGCGTTTACGGCATCCGTCGGGTTTTCCGTTGCCCATGCAACCGCACCTTCTATAGCCGCACCTATTTTACCCATAAGTTCGGCGTTTGTTTCAACCGTGCTACGCTTTACCATCATTACCGCTTGGGGATAACTTTTTTCGGCATTGCTGTAAAGTTCCTGTAAATTGAGTTTGTATCCTACCGCATTTGCGCTGCTTACGTTTACTGCAGTTGCCGCAGGTTCGGGCAAAAGACCTATCGCAGTCGCATCCGTCTTCAAAAGTGCGGGAATTGCGGACGCACCGCCTACGGGATACTTTAAGGCAACCTTTCCTTCCACGGCGGTTTCGGACTCTTCAAATTCAAGCCCGGAGTTTTCAATTGCGAATTTAAGCGTCCAGTCCGGAACTTGTCCGCGGTTCGGAACGAGTATAACTTTACCCACAAGATCTGAGACTGACGTAATATCCGCTTGACTCATAACGTAAAGATTGCCGTGAGTAATAACCGCAGCCATTACGTAATCATCAATTCCGTTCGCTTGGTCTTTATAAATTTTAGTTGCGTCGTTGAGCGGAAGAATAACTATATCCGCACCCTTAACGAGCATAGCATTTTTAATTTCCGAAGCAGATACTACGTTGTATTCAAACTTTCTTGTCGTGCCGAAAGTTTCGTTATCGTTAATAAACTTAGCGATAGCAAGCGCAGGCGCACCGTCGGGAGCGTAAACCGAAACGGTAACGGAACTATCCTTTCCGCATCCCACAAAAAGAACGCACGTCATTGCGGTAAGCGCCGCAAGAATCAAAGTAAATAATTTTTTCATAAAATCTCCTTCCCTTCGCCGTAGAATTTATAAGACAAAAAGAAACTCCCTTGTCACATTACAGCCAAGGGAGATACACGATTAAACAAAGCCCATGGGCTTTGTAAACTCCGTATTCAACCCTTAACCGTCAGAAAAACCTTTCGGCGCAGGTATTTAGTAATTATATTGTATTACCCGTTCGTTTTTTTGTCAAGCGAATTGCCGTACTTTCTTTTAGTCGCCTCGCCGCCCCTTAAATGCCTTTCTTTAAGATTAACGTCAAGGACTTTTCTTACCGCCGAATACAGCCCTTCGTCAAAATATTTTACCCTTTCGCTGACGTCTTTATGCACGGTCGATTTCGAGTAGGAAAACTTTTCCGCCGCCGCCCTAACGGTCGCACCCGTTTCTGCAATATATTCAGCCACGGCGATTACCCTTTCCCTTATTTCGTCGTTCATTTTTACCACCCCTTATTTAATAGGAATAGTAGAACTTATGTTGTTTAAAATCGAAATATGCTGAAATAAACGCACATTTTCTTTTAAACACACTATACTTGCAATAAAAATATAAATATGTTAAAATGTTGTCGTCAAAACGCCCCGTTTTGGGCGTAAGACGCACAAAACCGATTCGTTGTGAGAATTTTATGAACTACGTTATAATTTTTGCGGGCGGCAAAGGTACTCGCATGAAAGGCACGGATATTCCCAAACAGTTTTTGGAGATAGGCGGAAAATCTATTCTTTGCCACACCGTGGAAAAATTTGAAAAAAATCCGCTTATTAACGGAATAGTCGTCGTAGCAAATCCCGATTTTTACGACAAAACCGTTGACGTATTAAAAAGCGGCGGATTTACCAAAATCATTAAGACTGTAAACGGCGGAAACTCGCCTATCGACTCGCAGTATAACGGACTTACCGCACTAAAAGGAATCGCCGACGATAACGACGTAATTTTACTTCACGACGGGGTAAGACCGCTTATCGACCAAAAAACGATAACCGAGTGCATTGAAACCGTTGAAAAACATGGCAACGCCATCACCGTTTCACCCGCTATTGAAACGATAGCCTTGATTGACGAAGGCGGTGCGATAAACAACACGGTCGACAGGAACAAATGTATGCTTGCCCGTGCACCCCAAGGCGTAAAATTCGGCGAACTTTACTCCTTTCACGAACTGTCCTTAAAACAGGGCGTACACAACTTTATAGATACGGCGTCTATGCTGCTTTACTACGGTAAAACGCTCAACACGGTAGTAGGCCCGCAGGAAAACGTTAAGGTCACGACTATTTCGGACTTTTACGCATGCAAAGCGCTTATTGAAAACCAAGGTTAAAAATGAACGGCTATTTAGAAGAAGATTTAACTTATCTTTCCAAATTTATAAAAGACAATTCGCTCAATACCGGCGTGTTTTTAATAACCGGCGGCACAGGCTACATAGGTAGTTTAATCGTCCGCGCACTTCAAAAGGCGAACGCTCCCGAAATTATCGTCGCCGTAAGGGACGTGGAAAAGGCAAAGAAAATTTACGGCGATTTAAAAGGTATCCGCTTTTTGACCCAAGACTTAACGCAAAAAATAGAGTACGACGGAAACGTTGACTACGTAATACATACGGCGTCCCCTACCACTTCAAAATACTTTATCGAAAAGCCGATTGAAACGATAAACTCAATCGTACTCGGCACAAAAAACGTTTTGGATTTCGCTTTTGAAAAGAAAGTAAAATCGACCGTTTACCTGTCGTCGATGGAAGCCTTCGGGCAGGTTGACGACGATATGCCGAGAAAGGAAGACGATTTGGGATTTATCGACTTAAAAAACGTCAGGTCTTGCTACCCCGAAGGCAAAAGGCTTGCAGAACTTATGTGTACTTCGTACGCAAAAGAGTACGGTCTTAACGTTTGTACGGCAAGGCTTTCGCAGGTTTTCGGCGCGGGAGTATTTGAATGGGACAACAGAGTTTTTAAACAATTCGCTTTAAGCGCCGTACGCGGGGAAGACATAGTGCTTCACACCGAAGGAAAGTCTCTTGGAAATTACACTTACAGCAGCGATGCGATAACTGCGATATTCACTATTTTACTTAAAGGTGAAAGGGGTCAAACCTACAACGTCGCAAACGAAGTAAACACTCTTTCCGTAAAGCAAATGGCGGAACTCGTTGCGCAAAACTTTTCAAACGGAAAATCAAAGGTGGTAGTAAAAATCCCAAAAGAAAATATGGGATATGCGCCCGAAACCAAACTCAGGCTATCTGCCGAAAAAATAAGAACGCTCGGCTGGATTCCAAAGTACGATTTAAAACAAATGTATGAAAGGATGATAGGAAAATAAAAAAGGTGGCTGTGCCACCTTTTATTATACTATTTTAATTATTCTGCGTTCACCAAAAACTCTACTATTCTTTCCGTTGCCCCGTAGTGCTTTTCGTAAAATTCTTTTATTACCTTTTCGCGCTCGGGCTTCAAGTAGTCGTCGCCGTTCTTTATTTTTTCAATGTATCCTAAAACTTCTTCCCAAGTATCAGCCTTGTAAGTAGCGTTTATTATACTTTCGAATTCGGGGAAAAACGGAGTTGAAAGCGGCGCATAAATAATAGGTCTTCCCGACAAAAAGAAGAAAAGTATTATCGACGAAAAGTCGGTAATCAGTATCTCCGCGTCCTTAAAGTCGTCATAAACCGAACCGTTGACGCTTTTAATTATCCCGTTCGTTTTTAACTCGCTTAAATATTTTTCGGCGTCCATTTCGGACATATACCCTTTTTGAGCGAACTCCGTAAACATCATGGGGTGCGGACGGAACACGACTTCGGTTTCGGGATATAGCGTTTTTAAATTCTTAAATCCGTCCTTAAATTCAAGGAAGTGACTACCGCCCACCTTTTTATCGTAAGACCAACGCGGCGTCCAAAGAATTTTATCTTTCGGAGAACACTCTCTAAAATCAAAATATTTTTCAAGCGTCGGGTAGCCTAACGTCACAATTTTTCTGTATCCCTTTTTATAACCCTTCGGGAACATTTTAACGATAAACTCTTTTACCTGTTCACTTGTTGAAAACAGACAGTAAACTCCTCGGAAAAAGTTTTTAGTGTAACAACCCAAAAACACGTCGCCCTGCGTATATCCGTATGGCACGCAACAAACCTTTGCGTATTTACAAACATTAAACGTATTGTATTCTTTCGGGTAATGTCGGTTATACTGATCTTCGTAAAACACGTAATCGTATCCCGCCTTTTTAAGGTCGTAAAGTTTGCCGCCGTCATCGTAAGCCAAAATTACTTCGCCGCAACGTGAAATAAAAAATTCTTTTTCGGCGCCGTAAGTTTTACCGACCGCAAAGTTGCGGTCAAAGTTAGGTATAACGACAACGTCCGTTTTGAACCGCTTATCGCTTTTAAGCCTTTTATAAACGCACTCCTGATGCTCCCACGTTTCGGGCTCGAACACCAAGAACGCAACCTTAATCACGCCGTCGCTTCCGATTTTCCGTGAAGATATTTTTTTAACACGGTTTTCGGCAATAAGTCCTTTAACGAAAGAAAACGGTTTTCTTAAAAGGTCTTTAACTTTCCACAGCATTTTCCTTATCATCCGTCTTCTCCTTATTTTCAACTTCTTTTTCTTTTAGTTTTTTAACCGCGCCGATAATCTTTTTTCTTAATATAACAATCACTATAAGCGCAACGGCGACTATTGCGTAACGCGCATAAATAACGTTATATAAAGCGACCACTCCCGCACTCGCCGCACAGAAAACCAAAAACAA
>JAXFZW010000079.1:0-3802 GCA_034184645.1 Clostridia bacterium
CCCGATTTTTTAAGCGAAACAAAGGAAAGTTGTTCGCTTTCGGCAAGTAAAATATCTTCAAGCGCACTTAAATTTATTTGTGAAAAACGCGAAAACTTTTTTACTCCGTTTTGTTCAAGAACGTACGTTATCGCCCTTTCGTAAACGCTGCCGCTACCCGTGAACTCAAACGAAAAAATATAATCGTTGCTCACCGCCGAAACCACCGTAAATAAAAGTATTCCTACGGCAATGCCGACGTTTTTGATTAAAAAGTAAAAGGGGTAATTGATTCCGCCGTATCTTAACTTTTTAATACTGAACGTATTATACCACACCTTGTTTATAATTGCAAAAAATTTTTGCTCGTCCGCAGCCTTTATGCTGAAAAGCGTTTTTTTAGCGCTTATTTTTTTAATTTTATAAAGAGTTATTTCTTGACGGGCAAGGCTTTCCATAAGTCTTTCGACGTTTCTGCCCTTTACTTCAAAACTTACGTAAACGCCGCTTATATTTTTTGCATTCAGTCCCTTTTTAATTCGGTTATTTTTCCGCATATAGCGACGTCTCCCCCGCAATACTTTTTTATGTAAAGATTTTTACCTTTTACAGTCAGTCTTCCGCCCTTTAACGACAGAATAATTTCTTCTTCCGAAAACCCTGCTATCGAGCATACGTTTTCAAAATATCCCGCGTCCGAAAATAGAGTGCATCTGAAATTTTTGCCGAGTAAAAACTCGTCGCCGAAAGTGTTTTTTATGTCGTCGATAAAACTCATAATACATATTTTATGCGTATGGGGTTCAATATAAAACTTTTAAAATAAAACCCCCGAATCGGAAGTTTGCCGATTCGGGGGTTTTTGATAAATAAATTTTCTGCTTTTACTTTTTAATTAACTTAACTGCGAGTCCAGTTGTAAGCGTAATACGAATGTAGCCAAGTAGCAGCCGTTGCGGGATCGGAAAGTTTACCTTCCATACTCAAACTTTGAACCGCCCAACCTGTCGCGACCTTAAACGTTGCCGACGTAAGAGTACAGTCGCGGAAAGCGTACTGCCCTAAACTCGTAACGTTTTCACCTATCGTAACGACCGAAAGGTTAGTACATTGATCGAACGCACGCCCCGACACGGTTTTTACGTTGTCCCCGATAACTACGCTGGTAATAACGGTATTATATGCGCAAGCGTCGTAATAAACCCAAGTGACGTCTTCGGGAATAACTATCTCACTTTCACCACCGAGATATCCAACGTAGAAAACCTGATCGTTGTCGGAGGAATCCTTTGCCGCTATCGTGATATGTCCTTCGGCGGAGACGACTAATTTGCTTTCGCCTTCGTCGTCGGTATAAATATTTTTAACCGGGTATGCAATACTACCGTATTCCGAATAATTGCCCTTATGAAGTTCAAGCGACGATCTATTGTAAATTTCAGAGAGTTTAGACATACTGCCGAAAGCGTTGTTGTTTATAGTGGAAACGTTTCTGCCAAGCGTAATTTTAACGAGATTTACACAGCTTGAAAACGCATGTTCGCCTATCGTCGTAACGGTGTCCGAAATAGTTAAAAATACTATATTTAGTTTGCCCATAAAAGCACTTGCTTTAACACTCGTAATTTGTGTGCCGTCTAAAAGAGTTTCGGGAATAACTACGTCGTAAACCGTTAGCCCGTCTTCGGTAAAACCGTCAATTCGACTACCAGTGTTGGTAAAAACGGGCTTTAAAATCGCGTTAACGGTTATATCCTCGGTAACGGGAGTTGTAAAGTCGTAATCCCAACCGTCGAAAATATAACCAGCACGTTCTACTTTCCCCGTAGGTTCGGTAGCGGTTGCGCCTTCTTCAATACTTTGATTTTGAACCGCCGTTCCTCCGTACGTGTTAAACGTAACGGTATATCCTTTTTCATCTGTTTCTCCATTATCGGCAGCACCATCGCAAGCAAATAAAAACAGACTGCCGACAAAAGTTAACGCAAGCACAATAATAAACCAAATTTTCCGTTTCATAACCTTCTCCTTGTAAAAATCAAAAGTTTTCGTTTCCGCTTTTATAAAATTATTATATCACGAGCTAAAACGTTGTCAATACCATATTTATATCGCAAGTAAATTATTAAAAACCGCCCTTCAAAGTTAGGCAGGGCGGTTTATTTATTATTTTATTACCCTTTGTAGTAGTTGATTAAACAACCTTTGATTATTATTTCCTTTTCGGAATCGGTCAGCGGATCAAGTCTTAAAGTAATATCTCTCGTATTTTCACCTATTACTTTCGCTTTAAATTCCTTTGCACCGCTTAAAATTCCTTTCTTTACGTTTTCTATATAGATATAATCGCCGACTTTAAAGTCGTTTTTATCGGCAAGGAAAGGTATCATACCCCAGTTAATAAGGTTACTTCTGTAGCGCTTGGTTGCATATTCTTCGGCAATATTCGCAACGCCGCCCAAAACCCTTTGGCAAGACGCAGCCTGTTCACGGGCAGAACCGTCGCCCGGTTTAACAGAGCACACCACGCTACCGTAAGTGGTTTTACTTTCGTCTATACCTAAATCTTTCGGGAAACCTTCGGTTTTTACCGCTTTTGCGCGTTTAACGTATTCGGGATCTTTTCTGGACAGCGCGAATTCCGCTAACTTTAACGGATTAGAGCGGTAAGAAGACGTTTCGCCCGACGGAATAAGTTCGTCCGTCGTGGTAACGGGATCGTGAAGAACGGAAACGACTTTTAACAGTAAATCATCCTTTAACTCTTCCATTTTAGGCCAGTCGGCAATATTCGGACCGTAAACGAGTTCGGCGTTTTTATCCCCTTTGCCGTTCGCGCCGAAAACTCGCGCCTTATAAATCTTATCGTCGAATTTATACTTTTTAACCTTGTTTTTATATTCAACGTCAAGCGCGGAAGTTATCGCACCGCCGTTTTTAGCGGTCGCCGCAATACTTCTTGCGTCCATTAAAGCGACGGCGGAAAGTTGACCGTTTGCGGGTTTACTGCCTTCTCTGCTTTCAAAGTTACGGGTGGTATGCCTGATAGAAAGACCGTTGTTTGCAGGCACGTCGCCCGCGCCGAAACAAGGCCCGCAAAAGGCGGTTTTTACCACCGCGCCGCTTTCCATTAGTTTGCCTATGTATCCGTTGTCGATAAGCCCTTTATAAACGGGCTGGCTGGATGGATAAACGCTTAAAGTAAAGTTTTCGTTATCGACCGAAGAATTTTCTAATATCCCCTGCGCTTCTGCAATATTTTCGTACATACCGCCCGCGCAACCGGCTATAACGCCTTGCTCTACGTAAACCTTGCCGTCTTTGATTTTATCGGTAAGTTTAAATTCGCCCTTGCCTTCGGGTAAAAGTTTTTGCCCCGCGATTTCGCACTCGCGCAAAAGTTCGTACGGGCGGGATAAAAAGTCGCGGATAGTATAAGCGTTAGACGGGTGGAACGGAAGGGCTATCATCGGCTCTACCTTGGATAAATCTATAACCACCGCCCTGTCATAATACGCGCCGTCTTCGGGCGAAAGGCGTTTATACGCGTCCGCCCTGCCGTGTTCCGCTAAATATTCCTGCGTTTTTTCGTCCGTCTGCCAGATAGAAGAAAGACATGTGGTTTCGGTCGTCATAACGTCTATGCCGTTGCGGTAGTCCATAGAAAGTTTATTTATGCCCCCGCCGATAAACTCCAGCACTTTGTTTTTAACGAAACCTTTTTTGAAAGTCGCGGAAACGAGCGCGAGCGCAACGTCGTGCGGACCTACGCCGCGGCGGAGTTTGCCTTTTAAGAATACCGCCACGATTTCGGGATAATCTA